>JAYKJC010000108.1:0-12801 GCA_035285885.1 Leptolyngbyaceae cyanobacterium
GAAGTTCAGCAAAGAGGTAGGAGGCAATCTGACTATTAAAATCACACTCGGGCGGCATTTTTCTCAACTCACCGTTGACCAATTCATAGCGCTGGTCGGTCTGATCGTCGTAGGCAAAATATTCGTCGAGGGTAAGAATTTGTGGGGTTGTTACCATGAGGACTGACCTGCGGATGCTGAGTTTTCAGATTACGTTGTCGTATACCTCATTGTATGGCCGAGAACCAATTACACATTGAAGCGGAACAGCATGACGTCGCCTTCTTTCACGACGTAATCTTTTCCTTCACTGCGAACCAACCCCTTTTCTTTGGCCGCATTCATCGAACCATTGGTAACTAAATCGTCATAGCCCACTGTTTCGGCTCGAATGAAGCCCCGCTCAAAGTCGGTGTGGATGACGCCTGCGGCCTGGGGAGCGACCATTCCTTTGCGAATCGTCCAGGCACGGGTTTCTTTGGGGCCAGTGGTGAAGTAGGTTTGCAGGCCGAGTAGGCTGTACGTAGCGCGGATCAGAGTCTTGAGCCCTCCTTCTTCAACCCCCAGGGATTCTAGGAAATCAGCTCGCTCTTCTTCGGGGAGTTCGATCAATTCGGATTCTACCTGGGCGGAGATGATGACGACTTCGGCATCTTCTTGGGCCGCGACTTCGCGCACTTTCTCCACCCACTCATTGCCCGTGGCCAAATCGTCTTCGGACACATTGGTGGCGTAGATGATGGGTTTTCGCGTGAGGAGACCCAACTGTTTGATCAAAAGTTCTTCGTCTTCGTTGAGTTCGACTTGACGAGCAGACTGACCTTCGTTCAGCACGGGGATAAATTTTTCGAGCACCGCCAGTTCGGCTTGGGCTTCTTTGCTGGATTTGGCTTGTTTGCGAACCCGCTCAACACGCCGCTCGATTTGCGCTAGATCGGCCAGGGCAAGTTCTAGATTAATGACTTCGATATCGCGGACGGGGTCGATGGAGCCGGAGACGTGGATGATGTCGTCGTCTTCGAAGCAGCGCACCACATGAACAATGGCGTCCACTTCTCGAATGTTGGCTAGAAATTGGTTGCCCAACCCTTCACCCTGGCTGGCCCCTTTGACGAGTCCGGCAATGTCCACAAATTCCATGCGGGCGGGAACGATTTGTTCTGAGGAGGAAATATCGGATAGCACGTTTAGTCGTGAGTCGGGAACTGCGACGACGCCCACATTGGGTTCGATGGTGCAAAACGGGAAATTGGCAGCGGTTGCTTTTGCATTGGCAACGACCGCATTGAAGAGTGTTGATTTTCCGACGTTTGGGAGTCCAACGATTCCGGCTCTGAGCATGAGTCCTCTTGTTCTAGCGATGGGTTAGGGCGACGGGATGGAGTATGGCGATCGCCTGTAAGTGCTGATCACAGTCTATAAGTATAAAGTGCAGACTGCTGGATGTCTTTCTTTTTGGCGAACTCTCGGAATGCGTATGGCTCATCATCCTCGAAAACGTTTTGGTCAACATTGGCTGCGAAGTGAAGCGGTGTTGCAGCGAATTGTCGATGCGGCGAATCTGCAACCGGGCGATCGCCTTTTAGAAATTGGCCCAGGGAAAGGCGTTCTCACCCGTCGCCTGAGTGAGCAGGCGGCATCGGTGGTTGCTGTTGAAGTGGATCGGGACTTATGTGCAGATTTGCGTCAGGAGTTTCACTCATCACCGACGATTCATGTGATTGAAGGGGATGTACTGTCGTTTGACCTGACTGAGCTTCATGCGGTCGGTGTGGACACTGGCGATTCTGTCGATGCTGGCGATTCTCAGCCGTTGAACAAGGTGGTGGCCAATATTCCCTACTACATCACCGGGCCGATTTTAGAAAAGCTGCTGGGGGCGATCGCCCAACCTAATCCTCAGCCGTTTGAGGCTATTGTGCTGCTGGTTCAGCGAGAGGTGGCGGAGCGAGTTTGTGCAGAAGCAACCTCAAAGACCTTTGGGGCACTGTCGGTACGGGTGCAGTATTTGGCTGAGACTGAGTATGTCTGCACGGTGCCCTCGAAAGCATTCTTCCCTGCGCCCAAGGTCGAATCGGCGGTGATTAAGCTCAAGCCTCGCCCGTTTGAGCCCCAGGCGATCGCCCCTTCGAGCATGGAAACTCTGGTGAAAGTTGGGTTTAGCACCAAGCGCAAGATGCTGAGGAATAACCTGAAGAGTCTCGTGGAGCGCGATCGTCTCATGGCAGCGTTTGACACTCTGGGCATCAAACATGAAGCACGGGCTGAAGAGATTAGCACACTCAATTGGGTAAAGCTTAGCAATCTGCTCTACGGCATCAGCTAGTTAACACGACTTGGCAAAGTTTGCGAAGATAAGACGGTTTCTCATGATGAAAATTCAGGGGGCAAAACGGTCGCTTCAAGCGACCGTTTTGCCCCCTGAAGCAATACAGTTGAGCGTCGATAGGGCGCGAAGTTTTTCATAATGAGAATTGCTGGGGTTTTGTCCAGTCGCTACGGTACACCGATGATCGTTGCTATGTGCTTTTATTCCGGGACATCTAGATGAGTGCCTAACTCAGAGAGATTAAGCACATAACCTGCGGTGACGAGATAGGTGGTGTTGGCGATCGCCCCAATGTGTCGGGTGAGGGTGCCAAGGCGATCGCGAAAGCGACGACCCGCAGGGTAAGCGGGAACGACACCCCATCCCGTTTCTTCTGACACGAAAATGAGGGTACATCGACAGTGGGCGATCGCCGCCAGTAAGCCTTGCTGCGTCTGATTCCATTCATCATCTTCCCAGTCCAGCCCGTTCGCCAACCACGTACCGAGAGAATCGACCAGTAAGCAATCCGTTTCCCCAGCCCCTTGAATCACCGCACTCACATCAGTCGGCACGTGTAGCGTTTTCCAGGACAAAGGGCGACGCTGCTGATGGCGCTCAATGCGAGCCACCCATTCCAAATCCTGTGAATCAACGATGGATGTGGCAACATAGGTCACGGTTTGCCCAGCCTGTTCGCACTGAGCCGCCAAGCGTTCGGCCCATTCGCTTTTTCCCGAACGGCTAGGCCCAGTAACCAGTACAGTAGAAGGTAAGCCAACATTCATCACACCATAGACCAAGGAACGCAATTGATGACCGCTCATGATCAGCGGAACCCAGAATACGACCGACAGCCAGAAATTCAGCCAGAAATTCAGCGCGAGATTCAGCAAGACGTTCGACGAGGGCGATCGTTTTCGCTAGCTGAGGCTATCGGCAGAGAAGGAAGTGAGTTTCTTAAGGGAGAATCTCCCGTCCCCCGACTCATTCAGGCTCGCCGAGCGATTGCAGTTTGCATTGCCCGACATCTGGATGACCGCGCTGGAGCCCTGCAAGTCATCTTGACGACGTGGGTTGAAGCCGATGACGCGACTGTGAGCCGACATATCGAGAATCCGCTGGGAGCCTTGCTCATTATCCTTGAATCCATCGTCAGCACGCCAACCACCCTTTACGAATTGACTCGCCAGGTGGCAGTGAAATGGGGAGAAATGAGTGATGAGCGCCCCTATTTTCAGAAACCCGGACACCCCGCTCACCCCGATGCCGAATACAGTCACGAGTCCGTCCATCAGATATTGACAAACTTCTTAGCGTTTGTACGGGAGCATGATTCATAGAAAAACCGCGACGTGGAACATCGGCTAAGCTTGCCTTACACGTCACGGTTTCTTTGAGAATTATAGCCCTACAGGCTTAGGTTAAAGAATGTATCCCCCGCTGCGCGGGGGATACATTCTCTTCAAACGTTCTAAGCTAAGTGCGTATTGTTATACACCATCAGATGTCTATGGTCGGATACTCGCAGCGGCGATCGCCGCTGCCGTCGTATCTTCTTGTGGAGGGCCTCCAGCTCCAACTGCCGTAGCCACCTCAATGCCAAATTGCTCAAAAATCACCACCGGATCACCCCCAGGGTTCATGTTGATCCGCTTCACCAGAACCGCACCATTAGAGAGCAGTTGTCCCTCCCGAACATAGCGACCATGAGGTTCGTTCGGTGCATCTACGATTGCATAGGGGACGTTACCCAACTGCACCACACCCGTCACAACAATGGCACGGGCAATTTCAGGAACAGGCGGTGGAGGAGCAGGCGGTGGCCCAATGGGGACAAGTTCAGGAATCGGAGCAAGCTCTCCAGGCCCTTGACCGGGTCCCGGAGAAGGTCGCCGCTCTTCTTCAGGAATACTCACCACAGGAGCCGTTGGCAAGAGCTGGAAGGGGTCAGCCCGCTCAGCATCAACCTGTGCAGCCCGAACATCGGGATCGGTGTAGGGAATCAGATCAAGCGGCAGAATACCGTCTGGTCCAGTTTCGCCTTCCGCCACTGCCCCCTCTTCGCCTTCTGCGGGGGCAGTGGCATCCGGACTTGCTTGCCCAGGAACTTCAGGGGGATTTTCGAGTGTTTCTGGGGTGACGGGCTCAGTCGCCACCTCAGGCAGCAGCGGAGGCTCCCCTCCTGGCAAGAGACTCCTAAAGAAGTTACACCCACTGACTCCAAACGCAATAAGGGCGATCGCAATATATTTGGATGGTTTGCGCATCCCTAGCTCCTCAAAAACCTAACGTTACATGGAGAACAACTGATTCTCAAACCTTGATCCTCAAACTTTAGACGATAAGGTTTACGCTCAGACCCACCTAATTCATACACTTTAAGCGAAGACCGGGAAAAACCGCACCTTTTTCGCTACTTTTGCTATCAAAACAATTGCTATCAAAACAATTGCTATCAAACCAGTGCCTGCCCGATGCTCGTGAAACAAGCTTGCGAAAATCGGCTTGCGAAAATGGACTTTCGAAAATGGACAGTTCATTTTCAAGTGAAGCTTCAGGGGCAAGTGAAGCTTCAGGGGTAAGTACGCGGATGCTCTACCCGCTTACGGCAGAGAAAATGGGAACACTTGAGTTCGGTTTGCATCATCAACCGTTCCCAAAAGCGTTTGAATTTCTCCGCGTACAAGTAGTCGAACTTCAAAACTGATAGGCCCGGCCCCTTCACATCGAGAAAACAGATTCACTTCAATTTGATAGTCTCCTTCGGGGGCTTCTGACGGTGGCCAAAAGATATTCTCAATGGGAGAGTTGGTCGTACCCCCACACGCCGCATTGGCGTCTACGTCGAGCTGACCACCAGAAGACACAAGACTGTTGCCATAAAACACAGTCTGCCCAAAGGGATCGGTAACTGCTAAGTCAAGGTCGTCGGTTGTCGTCCATCGGAGGGTAACCTGGATATCTCCCGTCCCCAATTCCGGGCCTTGCGAGGTGGTGGCGAAAGGATCGGCTGACGGGCAAATTTCCGACAAATCTCGCACTTGTCCAATCCCGTCAACCATAAAGCATCCCTGCCTCTCCTGAGAGAAAGCTGGGCGATCGCCCTTAATCAACATCGGAGTCATTGCAGCAGCAAGCAGCAGTATGGGTCGCAATAGCCTTTTCATAAGGATTCAGGAAGTAAACGATTCTGGCTGACAGTTATCGACTGATGAAGATTCACCTGATTCACTAGCAGCGGCTAATATCAGCATTCCCCACGGACGAACCTCTAATAGCACTATGACTAAAAGTTTCTAAGGTGACGCCAATTCGGTTTCAATGGTTCCCCGTTCTAAAAACTAAAAGGGTTTAGAAACTAGAAAGGTACGAGCGAATTCATAGGGACACTCAGGCATTCGGGCTATACCTTTATGGCCAATAGCCTGACTTTTTACGAAAACCGACAGTCGAGCACATTGTATGGCGATTTGGTTTTAATGCGTACATTTAGGCACATACTTTTGTAACAATTCCTGACATCTTTAGTTAAAACAAAACCTCTAAAAGTTGCGAAATCTTGGACAAACTCACGGGTTGAATGAGAGAAAATGCAATCCTCCCACTGGGCAAATTTCTCCATGACAATCAGCCCAGATCGTCATGCCCTGTCGCACGAGATTGGCGATCGCCCCGTTACGAAAATACTGTTGCCCTTTTGAAAACTTGTTCCCAAGATATTTTGGGCTAGAAGCGTGTAGGGGATGAACGGCAATTATGCGGGTCTGGTGTCAGCAATTCTCATTATGGAAATTCAGGGAGCAAAACGGTCGCCGCAAGCGACCGTTTTGCTCCCTGAACCGATACAAGTGAGCGCCGCTCGGGCGCGAAGTCTTTCAAAATGAGAATTGTTGGTCTGGTGTGCAAATACCCTGGGGTGTGATAACTGGCATAGCTCTGAATAGACGCTTGATGTGACCAGTGCTAACGTGATGCATGTGACCAGGGAAGCATGATGTGCTTGTTAAGCCAACTGTCACGGCTAAAGCTGTCACGGCTAAAGATGATTGCTGAGGCACAGGAATCTTGTAACCACACAGCTCGTTCAACTGCGATACTTGTCTCGTAACCTTTTAATAGATTCAATACCAAACGAATGATCTTATGAACTCTTTGACTTTCATACCCTCGTTCATGAAAAAGACTGCAATGAAGCGCATCGGTTCTTGTGCAGCAGGCATGATGGCGATCGCCCTTCCCCTCCTTAGTTCTCCCGTCCTCGCTGATCCATTTCGCACAACGAATCCACGGTCTTTTGATCCGTCGCTCGACGCTGCGTTCGTTGAGATGTTTCGGAATGGAAATTACGTCGCTGCTGAGGAGTTGCTGGCATCCGCCAGTCCTGCTGACCCGATGACTCACGCCATGCAGGCGGCGTTTGCCTACCTTGAGTCAGACTGGGACACCCTCAACACCGAAGCTGAGCAGACCTTGGCCGCTGCTGAGAGCCTTGTGAGTAGTGACCCGCTTCGCGGAAATCTCTACATTGCGGTTGGGCATTTCATGGAAGGAGCCCATGTCCTTTCAACGCGGGGCACCGTCCAAGCTACCCCAATTGTGTTGAGCAAATTGAGATTGGTGTTTACTCACATGGGGCTTGCAGAAGAGGTAGACGCCCAAGACCCTGAACTGAATCTGATCAAGGGTTATATGGATCTGATGATTGCGGTAAACCTGCCCTTTTCGAGTCCAGACCAGGCCATTGAGCGGTTACAAACCTATGGGTCTCCGTCCTATCTTGTCCAACGGGGTCTGGCAGTGGCCTATCGAGACTTGGACAATCTTGATGCGGCCATGGACGCGGTGGATCGGGCGATCGCCGACGCTCCCACCAACCCCGACTTGTTTTATTTGAAAGCGCAGATTCTCAGACTGAGAGGCGATTTGAGGGAAAGTCTAGAGCATTTTGACCAAACGCTTGAGCAAGCGGATAATTATCCAGACCCACTCGCTGAACAAATTGCTTACGAGCGATGTCGAACACAAAATGATCTTCAAGAACAAAGTGAGTCTGGAGAAGTAACCCGCAACTGTCGAGCCTGGGCACAGCGTCGAATTGCTCAAGGCGCAGAATCCAGCGATGACTCTCCATCGCCTGCAACAGAAACATCTTTGAATAATTCGTCAGAGACTCTGCCTGCTGGCAGCACAGAAAGTTAGAGAGTCAAAAAAATAAATTCCCAAATCCCAGAGAGAAGGGGCAAGCTAAACCTGCCCCTTCTCTCTGGGATTACTTTTTTGCTGATTCACGACGGCTAAATTTCTATGGCCTTCGAAGAATAGCTTTCAAGAAATTGCCTTCGAAAAACTGCTGATTACACTTCCGCAGGCGCTTTAACCGACTCTTCCCGCTCACCACTGGGCTGGAATGTTTCTCCCTCAATGAACGAGCGCAACATCCACGCCATTTCTTCGTGCTGCTCCATAAGCCCGGTCAAGAAATCAGCCGTGCCTTCATCATGGTACTCGTCAGAGGCTTGATCGATAGATTCACGAAGTTTCCGAATCACTTGCTCATGATCAACAACCAATCGACGAACCATTTCGCTTGCACTCGGCAAATCGCCAGGATGCTCTCTGAGTGAAGCATTTTTCAGGAAACCTTCGGCTGTACCCAGTGGATATCCACCCAGCATTCGTACACGCTCGGCGTAGGCGTCAATGTTTTCTGTCAAAGCCTCGTAGTGCTCTTCCCACAGCTCATGGAGCGTGCGGAACTGAGGCCCTACCACATCCCAGTGGTACTTCTTCGTTTTAATGATAAGTAAGTATGCATCTGCGAGAGACGCGTTAAGTAACTCTACGACGCCCTGTCGTTGCTCTTCAGACAATCCGATATTGATACTCATACAATTGCTATGTTTTAATGCATCTTCCTCATTATCTTAGCTGCATAGAATGCCCCCCATCATCTGTCGAATGCAGTAAAATTTTTAGATAAAAACGCAGTAAAGCAGGGTTTTCCTCTACCTCAGCGTGTAGACAATTTAACTCAATTGACAGATGCGTTAAATCAACGTTGACTATATCTTTGCCTTAGCAGAAACCATAATAAGGAAAGTATATGACTAGCTCTTCTCCCTTATCAGGAGTCATTTTAGTAGATTGTGCGAAGGCTAACGCGAAGAGTGGTGTGGCGATCGCCGCCCGCCAATGTGGATATGAAACAAACATCGAAGCCTTTCAGACTGAACTAAAGAAAGCGTGTGCAGATATGGGGATAGAAATTGATACTCTATCTGACCTCATCAGTGACACAGATCTCGTCAGTGATGCAAAGATCACAGAAACATAGGATTCCGAAACGCGAGACATGCTCTTCCATCATTCCTATCACAAGCCATAGAAATAACGGGGATGCGGTCTAACCTCTGCACCCCGTTATCGTCTACTAACCGTCTAATAAGCTCATTGCGGTTTGCACTTAAGGAACTTGCGAAAAAATAAAATACAAAAACTTCAGAGAGAGGGGTGGTGGACTAAACCTACCGCCCCTCTCTCTGGGATTTTACTTTCTTGCTAATCCTCAAGTTAAGTCGGGTATGGGGAGGCTACAATGCCAGTAACACCTGACTTAACTATGGATATCGCCATATGCATGGGAGTTTATCTACGCAGCTACCCACAGCTTTTGTACCTCTTCAGGTAGAAAACTTGAGATTTCGCTAATGCGCTCTTGCGAGAGTTCGTCTTTCACGGCGGAAAAGACAGCAGCGGTTGCTTTTTTAGGGCTCACGCCACGAGGAAGACCCCCCTCTTGAGCAATTCTGAAAAAGAATGTCTCGCTATCAACCTCAAGTGGCGGACGAACTTTACTCAGGAATCGCACGATTGGATTCGTATCTCGCCAAAGCTCAGCAATATCGTTTTGGAGCGCTTTGTTCTCTGTTTCAAGCGCTGGGGTGGTACCAAGCTCGCTTGTCACTCGACGGGTGGCTTCAGTGCTCATTAAGTCGCGCATGGTCCGAAAGATAACTTCCGAAAGATCCCGAGCATCAAAAATATCTTCTAACTCTGCATTGATCCTTACTTTTTCGAGAAAATCCATATTCTCTGTAGCAATGGGACGAGCAGGGCCAGAGCGGAGAGCCTCGGGAGGATCTTCATCCATTTTTCTAACTAAGTGCTGTCCTTTATCGGTTAATGTCGCTTTATCAAAAGTAATCAGGTGGGGCAGTGGGCCATCCTCTGCTCCCAACGTATTTGCAATGCGTAGATCAACAGAGGATTCGAGATTGATTAAGTCAGGAACATCCTCTTGCCGAGCATAGGCATTACCAGAAAAGTCGGCATCAATAAATCCTTTTTGATTGAGATAATCTAAATGACCTAAAAAGTCAGATACGGTGAGCGATCGCCCTGCAAAATCCGTATTTGAAAATTGGACTCCATGCTTTTCGTGAGTATCCTGTTCACTCTCTTCGATTTTCTTCAGTAAGATATATGCGACATCATCTCGCAAGTTAATCGGCATAAAAAATCTCCTAGTCGTCGTCCTTCGTTAACAGATGAGTTTCGTCGTTGGGTATAGCAAAAAGCTCTCTGAGCGCTCTCGATGCCTGCTTTTCAATCTGCTAATTTCAGCGCTAACCTTCAAAACACACGGGCGAAACTTATCCTTGCATACTTTAATTCGTGCAGGAACAAAAAACATGTATCTCAGGTCAGAGATAGTCGCCAACGTAAGTCATAAATCGAGCAGCCCTTGAAAGGCCCCGTCCTTCTCATAGATGACGTGTGGATGTAAAATCACTGAGATATCAGATCTCAGTCATGAGAACTCGTGCGAATAATCACGTAATTTTTTCTCTAGCATCACACAAATGACTGCCGCATTATCACTGATGCTTGTCGGGAACTGAGAGATACTAAAGCATCAAATTTGCAAACTATTCATTGTTGAGAGCCCAAAACCAAGTTCGCCCCCTTTGGTAATTGGAAAAACATAGCGATGTGCAACCGCATTAAGTACACAAGCGGGAATGTGGAGCGCGGCGCGCCCCACATTCCCGTACTGGACCAACGCGCATAGCGCTATAACTTGCTTGAGAGAGAGCTGTCAGGACGACTCTGGTAATCATTTCTGGGGTTTGTTTTAAAGGTTGTTTTTTCGTGCGCAAAGCGCACGAAAAAACAACCCTTTCAGCTAGTTTTAAAACACGCCCTAGGTTTGAAGAAAGGTTTGAAGAACTTTCACCGTAATTCACACGTGTATTTAATTTGCTGAGCAACGATTAATTCTCACGTAATCATCTTTGGAGTTTGAATCTTACGAATCATGCAAATCATGTTGGTTTCATTCCCCGTACTGAGCAAAGTCATGGCCGATACCCTTTCCGACAAAGCCTCTTCCGATTCAAATCAACCGTTCAAGCAGTCCTCACCATCCGAGACTGCCGATCTCTTTAATGTGTTCCCGGATGGTCAAATCATGTGGGATGACATCAACACGGCTAAACAATCTGAACCATCTTCATCCAGTGCGCTGACAAACGCTGAATCAAAAGAACCGCATCATTCTGGTGCGATGCCTCCCTATTCGGATTCTCATGCATCGTTCAGCCCCCCTCAAACCATCAAGAGCAATGAACAAGCTGTCCAATATCATGTTCATTATCATCGAACGAATGGTCACAAATTACTAGGGGCTTTTCTTGCAGGTGGAATCTTAGTATTTCTTGGTTTTCTGTTCTTTTCCACCCATCCCCAAGCGTTGACTTCGCCCGAGTCTTCGGAGCAATCTAAAGGGACTGGGTCTGTATCTGTCGCGACATAGAGTCTGCGCTCTAGTTTCGCCTCCGGGCTGATGAACACGCACATCTAATTTGAGAACTGGAGTTTTTTTCGTAAGAAAGCTTCAGTTCTCAATCGAGGCAAGGCATATAGCCGTTCGTGAATGCTTGGAGTCTAGACTAACCGTAAGTTTGCGCTAAAGGTACGAAGCTTTTGGAGAGCTTTTTAAGACTGGTCAATACAGGTTTTCCAGAAATTAAAGGTTTGACTCCATAGGGTAAGGGCCATACTGTATCGTTCATGCCGATGGAGTGCCATACAATAATGGTGGTACATATCGGTGTGCTTGACCTGTACTTCTTGCCCCGTACTTAATGTCACTGTATACCGCCATATGTTCATTGCCATATGTTCATCGCCCTCATCCTTAAGTGTGTTCTCTCCATAGACTTTTGCAAGTGCCTGAAGAGAACCCTCCATTGTAGATAGTGCAAAATGGCAGGATAATGCTTTCAGATGGAGGCGTTGATGTCTCAGACGATCGTGGTTCTAGCCTGTCTGTTAGAGCCCGTTGGGATAAATGCTTCATCAACATGCTCTATCATGCCCCATGACCTCGTTAATTTTTAGCCGACGTTTGAGCCTGACAATGCCTGAGGATACGAATTTATCAGAACGAGTTGAAGACCTGAAACGTGAAGAGCGACGGCTCACGCGTGAGATTGCTTCGCTCCAAGAAAAATATGAACGCACCCTTCAAGATCAGGCCCAAGAAACCCAGGCTATGGTCGGTCGTTTGGTGAGAGAAGGGTTGGGTGAGCTTGAGCAGCGCAAGAAGAATCTCCAGGTTGCGGTTGAGCAGCTTGAGCGTAGACAGGAGCGCATTCAAGATGAAATGCGTACAAGCTTTGCAGGCGTTTCTCAAGATCTCGCCGTTAGAGTTCAGGGGTTTAAAGACTATTTGGTTGGGAGCTTACAAGATTTAGCCTTAGCCGCAGAACAGCTTGAATTGAAGCCTAAAACGGTTGCGTCTACTCCTCCCCCTTCTGGAACTCCGCTTAATGTCGCTGCAGCGCCTCCTGAATCTGCACCCATTGTTCGTCCATCCACCCCCCCAGCAGCGTCAACACCTCAGCTTCAATTTGCAGAACAAGCCTTTGAGGATGAGGTTGAGCGTATTCGCCAGATCATTGATCAGTATCGGACGATGCCGGATTATTATGGCCCGCTCTGGCAGTTGCGGCGAACCTTTGAAGATGTTCATGCAGACCGAGTGTCTCAGTGGTTCTTTGAACAGGGCGGACGAGGGGCCGTGAGAAGCTTAGGCTCACGGTTGCAAAACATTTTGGTCGCGTCAGCCGTGATTTCGATTCTGCGGGCACTATATGGCGATCGCGTCCGTGCCCTAATTCTAGGGGATACTCCTGAGCGACTCGGAGAATGGCGGCGAGGACTGCAAGATTGCCTGGGAATTTCCCGAGCAGACTTTGGTGCCCAGCGAGGAGTTGTGCTTTTTGAAGCACCTGAAGCCGTTGCTCAACGTGCGGATCGACTCATTGACCAGGAGCAACTTCCTATCATCATCGTCGATGAAGCTGAGGAAGCGATTAGTCTGTCAATCCTGCAATTTCCACTTTGGCTTGCATTTGCGCCTGATCCCAAAGAGCCACCCCCGTTCTATTGACTGGAATAAAACAAACCTCTGGCACAATGACCAGAGGCTATATTCCAATGACGTA
>JAYKJC010000109.1:0-10161 GCA_035285885.1 Leptolyngbyaceae cyanobacterium
CTGTCAATCCTGCAATTTCCACTTTGGCTTGCATTTGCGCCTGATCCCAAAGAGCCACCCCCGTTCTATTGACTGGAATAAAACAAACCTCTGGCACAATGACCAGAGGCTATATTCCAATGACGTATTTTTTCCATTCTGAGTGCAACCCACTTTTAATGTGTTTGGTCACTTCAAAATAGAGACTGCTATAGGGTTTTCTCGGCTGATTACGGAGTAACATGCTGGCTTCTCGTGGAGTTCGGCTTCCTTTCTTGACGTTGCAACGCACACAGGCAGTCACGATGTTTTCCCAAGAATCCACTCCTCCCCTTGAACGAGGAATGACATGATCGAGGGTTAAGTCGTCGCCATGGTAGCCACAGTATTGACAAGCGTGACTATCTCGGTGGAGGATATTCCGGCGGGTGAGAGGAATCTCCTTATACGGAACACGCACGTATTGACGGAGCCGAATAACGGTCGGCAATGGAAAGTCTGGATAGACAAATTTTCCATTGTGTTCAACTTGCTCTGCTTTGCCCTTGATGAGCAAAACAATAGCCCGCCGCCAACTCGTAATATTCAATGGCTCATACGATGCGTTAAGCACCAGTACTTTTCCCATTGATGTTTACTGAGGTATAGATAATTTTTCTCAGATTAGCACAATGCTGAAAAGCGGTGACAGCTTTGACATCCAAACTGAAATAAATTTAATCAGGATATGTGCTGTTGGACGGGTGTGAAAACGAAATTCATAAAATTCTCAGCGAAGGGGCAACGGGCTCAGTGCGCCACTCCTTGCTCTAGGATTTGCTTGTTGTGCTAATTTCTACGCAACAGAAGACTTGAATTGATTGGGCAGATGCTCTGCTGAAAGCTCTGTGTAAAGAGCATTGAGTTGGTGCGCAACTCCTTGCCAGCTAAATAATGATTCCACGCGATGACGTGCGGCTTTTCCTAATTGAGTTTGCCAGTCTGGATCTTCAAGAATGCGATCGATGGCGTCTGCGAATCCATCCAGGTCAAGGGGCGGAACCAGAAGCCCTGTGTTGCCAGATTCAACAGTGAACTGTAGCCCTCCCACATCGCTGGCGACGACGGGTGTGTAGCTTGCCATTGCTTCAATGGCGACTAAGCCAAAGGGCTCATAATAACTTGGCACCACACAGACATTCGCGGCTGCATAGTATGCGGCGAGGTCTGCATCATCAATCCGCCCAGGAAACGTTGTGAATGAGGACATCCCAAGCTCAGCGACGATACCTTCGATGCGATCGCGCTCATATCCATCACTGCGCCCTGGGCGACTGCCTCCACCAATGATGAGCTGAACGTTTCCTTCTGTAGCAAAGCGCGATCGCCCAACTGCTCGCACTAAGGTTTCAATTCCTTTTCGGCGATCAAACCGCCCAACATAAAACACGATATTTTGACGGGGATCAAGCCCCAATTTCTGACGTGCCTCTTGCCGTTGAATTGAACCAAATCGCCGAATATCGGTGCCACAGGGAATGATGGTGATAGCTCCCTGCGTCGAAACGAGCGATCGCATGTGTTCTTGTTCCTGGGGGCTAGTGGCGACAATCCGACTGGCCGTTTCTAAACATCGCTTTTCAATCTCTAATCGTTTATTGGCGATCGGAGGAATATCGGTTACCGTTTGATATTTAACTGCGCCCAGAGAATGATACGTGTGAACATGGGTAACGCCCAGGTGACGTCGCCGATACTCCATCCCTACCCACGCCGATAGCCAATAGTTGGTGTGAATCAGAAGGTAACGAATCCCTAGACGCTGTTGATATTGAATAAATTCTTGAAGGAAGCTAGGCAAGGCATCGAAAATTTCGTCCCGTGGGATAAATTCTTGAGGCCCAGCCGTCAGCCGAATTGTGCGACATCGAGGGGCGTGTTCAACGACAGCGGGCTGGGCTGAATTTGTCCGTCGGGTGAACATATCAACGGTCCACCCAAGTTCTGCGAGGGCTTCGCCGACTTGACGCACATAAACATTCTGCCCGCCTGCTTCTTCTTTGCCAATATCAACTGCTGGGTCTCCATGAACAGAAATTAATGCAATGCGACGGTGATTTAGAGCAACCATAGCTTTTTCTACTCCTCTGCAATGGAGAACGATACCTCACACCCTGATGATCCCCACAATGATGATCCCCGCGATGTCAGACGACCTGGGCGCAGCTCGCACGCCCACACGGTATGACTTACGCCGATCCACACTCTCATCGTGTTGATCTCGCCGTGTTGATTAACTATCAGTAAAGGACTATTAATACAACGCTTTCAACTCACTTCTATAAACCGTGAACAAAAATACAAGAGATTTGTTTCATTGAGCGAAATGTCACAACAGTCTCATAACTGGGAATTACAAAATGATAAGGATCATAACTTTTACGTAACACGCTATCCTAGCTTGTTAGAAAAGTCCACTGTGCATTAAAGGATTTACTCAGCCTTGTTTTTTGGTCATCCTCAAGACGTAATCATATTTGAGGGTGTGAATGCTGTCTACATCCCCAAGTATCAGCATCAAGGTGGCGATCGCCATTCTGAAAACTCCTTAGGATTTGCAATTTGCATGGGTGTTTTCAACTGCCTTTAGCGTTCTCTAATTTCTGGTTCCCTGACTCTAGCAGAGAACCGATGCGGGAGCCTCTGGCTCCAATTTGAACGGGAGCCAGAGGCTCTCATGGGCATTCCCATCGAGACGCTGGGAATAAGGAATAGCTAAACAAGTACGGCGCAGAGCACTTCACACATCCATACTTAACCAAAGCGCATGGCGCTATTGCTGCCAGAGGTTTCGAGTAAGTTCTTCAAGAATGAGGACTAAATTATCTGAATCACATGAAAATCAATGATCCCCAGAGAGAGTGGTGAATCATCGTACTCAGTTCTCCTGATTGCCATAGAGCATAGATGCGAGTTGCCTGATATCCCCACAGTACGAATAAAGAGAAAATGTAAAATGATGATCGCTGAATCATTGAGGAGTAAAAGGTGCGAATCTGGCTGTTTAGCACCAGTTCTAAACTGATGTGAATGACCGCAATCAGGAATACCGCAAAGACCAAGGGACCAAGTACGTTATAGTGAAGCGCAGTACTCAGGTCACCACGGGCGATCGCCATAAAGGAGCGTGTCATCCCCCATGCCGGACATGGGATACCGATGTAGCGAAGTAGCGGACAGTCTAGAAAGGGAATGTGTACTCCATGATTGAGCGCAACAGCCCCAACCAATGGAATTGCGGCAATGGCAAGTCGTCTACGGTTTTTCTGTTTCCTCTGGAGGGAGAGCGGAGTCCGCTCGACCCACAAAGATGGATGATACATATTTAATGCTTATATTACTTACACTGTTCACATCGCAATCCTACTATCGCGATTCTACTATCGCAATTCTACAGCGCTATGTATGTTGGTTAAGCACAGTTGAGTGGGACGCAGCACGCCTCACTCAACTGTCTTTGGCCTTAACGGGGTTGCCAACCGCTATAAACGAAACAAGAGGAGTGAGACAGAGCACCGTCTGTCCCATTCCTCTCATTTCGCTTTAAACTCGTTTTGTTTCAAGAATGGCTCAGGAAAGCAGTGATGGGAACCCTGATTAATCCAGTCAAGCCCTTAGGTTGCGCGACATCTTGTCGTTAACGCATTCGCAATAAGTCTTGACTAAAACAGATAAGAAACAAAACAGCTGTTGCGATCTGTTGAAAGAGAACAAGCTGAACAGTTTTGACTAGAAAATTTGCGTCAGACTGAGCATAGGCAACCATTGAGCTACCCGCTAAGGCTGCAATGAGTATGAGAAAAACAAGTCTCTTGGACGGTGATCCGATCATTAGGATTCTGTCAGTAATAGGGTGACCAGTCATGGGTGGACATTGTGTTCTGTATTTGGAAATTCTCTCAATTAACCTTTTTGATTAACAAAGTAATCGAGAGTGAGATGACAGGTTCTAGCCGAAGGCCAGATATCCAAGCACAAAGATGGCTCCGAATGGAATGAGCGCAAGCAACAGCAGCCACGGAGATTTGCCAAGCTTATTGCAAATCCTAACCCATGCAATGATCAGCTTAATGACAGCAACAATGTTGATGCAAGGAACGAATAACAGAACCGTCCACAAAATAGGATTCTCTTCATCTCCTGCGACAAAGTTGATGTAAGCACCCAGAATGGGAATCCATGCAAACCAGGCATTCTCCAGGTTTAGTCTTTGATATATTTTCCACGTTAGAAAAGCCCCAATAATATACCCGATAACGCCTCCAAGGAGCTGACCCGCACCTAGTTGAGGTTCGGCATACGTTTGCTGGGCAAAGAGTATTGGGGGCATTAAAGCCAGGGTGGAAGCAAAATAGGGAATTCCAAAAACCATGTGCATTGTGACGATGCCTCAAAAAAACAGCATGAAACAGGCTGGCGGTCTGTGCGCATCCGTACAGTTTGGGTACCACGAACAGCCTCCTTCTCGCTCAAGTGTATGCTGCAAGGCTGATTAGGCAAGGGTCTTTGGCTTTTCTCTAGGTTTCTGTAACGTTGCGTTGCGATCGCCTCTTTTTGCCAACATCACTCTCGTAAGAGAGGTGTAAAGATATTTGGACATGTGCCCTTTTGCAGAATTTAATTTACTGACGTATTTCTTGACAAGAACATCTGAGAATCTAGCCGAGTCTTAAACAGGGGACACACATTCAATGGGACAGATTCTGGATTTCCCAGCCGATGGGCACACCTTCTAGAACGAGACGAGACGACTTCTAACGAATTTCAGAGTCGAAGGTCGTGCATGGAAAAACATCTGGCTGACATCCGGGATTCTTTATTTGAGCATCGGAAAGATTTGCCACAGGAACAACGTTCAGAATCGAAATCAAAACAGATAACAGAAATTCCATACCTTTATACCTTTGGGTAGACGCATTCTTGATTCATAGATTGCCGTACAACACCCTCAACCTCTTCAGAAGACACACCGAAAACGCATCAGTTAGGAATTTGCATCTCGGTATTTACACGTACTTTTCTTTTCTACATATTTCGACATGATTAGACGACTATCGTATATAAGGTTTATGTTTTATTACTGACCTTAAATTAAAGCTAAAGTTTTTGTAATAAAAACCGATGGTCAACAGTGTGATCCGCGAAAATGGCCAACTCTAGAATGAATATATTTCAAATTGCGCTACTCGTTGTAGACAGATATTTATTTAGCAAAATGTATATAACTATGAAGTTCTATCGGGTAACCTCTCTAGCGGTGCTGATTTGAGGAATGATTTTCGTAGGAGCGTACAACCGTACGCCCAGGCCATATGCCCGTACCATCAGCCATTTGTTTGTAGAGCGCAAATTTTTGATTCATTCCTAAATTCAGCAACGCTTCTGCTGAAGGGACTTAGTATGGGGGACTGGCGTTAGTCCGAAGCTATTTTCAAGGAGGAAAGGGTGTCAGTAGATAAGACTTCTCATATTAAATTGGATCAATTTCTGAAGTTGATGAATATTGCTCAAACGGGTGGAGAAGCAAAGGTCTTGATTCAGTCGGGGTTTGTTGAGGTGAATGGCGACTTGGAAGTTCGTCGAGGCCGCAAACTGGTGACGGGCGATCGCGTCACTGTGAATGGAGAAACATTTACAGTTGAAACTCTGAAACCGTGAGCATTTAAAGGGCACACTCGCATTTCTTTGAGATTATCCTGAGCGCTCTAGTTATCAGTGCAAAAGAGAAGAAACGTCCTTGAAAAAACGGACGACTTCTTCTGCTGAACCTGACATTCTGCTATGAGCGACTTGTGCATGCTTGCTGCTGTAAGTTTGGCGGCAGCACAATCTGATCGAATGACTGAGCGTATCGCCCCCGTGATGAGCGATCATCCTTCTATTGAGGAACCTGCCCAGTCAGCCTTACACGTGAGTGGATGTCACGCATCCACGCATCGTCCGATGATCGAACATGCGGCGTTCTCTCCATCGCCTCAGCATGCGCCGGAATTTAGCCCATCAGACGCAAGGTTTGACCCTGAGGTGACGGTTGAAGAGGTGCGATCGCCCTTTTCTCCCAGGTCTGAACCTTTGACGGCGGATCAGTCCACTGAAGCTGATGACACCAGCCTGGCAACCGAACGCTTATTTCCTTCCGAGTTAGCTTCCAGGGGCGATCGCCCTTCAACAGAGCCGCTTGTAGCTGAAACACAAGAAACGGATACCCTGATTCGTCGCACCGTTCGGCCACCTGTTTTCGATATTCCGTCACTCCCTGCCCCAGATCTGACGCCACCCTCGCTGCTTGCTGAAGTCAATGCGATTCAGCCTACTGCAGCGGGACTTGAACAGATTTCTGTGCCCAGAACCAAAACCCTGCGCCCTTCTTCCGGTCGGCAATTCTATCGTCAGCGCCAAACTGCGCTTCAAACTGGACAAAGCTATACGCGCATCACCCCTGACCAGTTTTCTGAATCATGGTTGCCCGCGACCTACGAGCCCTCTCACGAGGACTGGGTGAGTTTGCTGGCTCACGAGGCACGAGCAATGGCCAGAGGGCAAGGGCCAAATCGACTGACAATTATGGTAGGTGATTCCATTAGCTTGTGGTTTCCGACAGAATATATGTCGCGCCACCAGTTTTGGTTAAATCAGTCGATTTCAGGAGATACGGCTACAGGGACGCTCGGACGCCTTGATCTGTTCGCGGGGACCAATCCCGATGTCATTCACCTGATGATCGGAATCAATGATTTGCGTCGTGGCACGTCTGACCTGCAACTTCTAGAAACGCAACGCCGCATTATTCGGCGATTAAGGCAGCAACATCCCCACGCTCAGGTGATTGTCCACTCCCTATTGCCGACTCGGATGATGAGCTTACCGAGCGATCGCATTCGTCGCATTAATCAGCAGTTGGGGGCGATCGCCATCCAAGAAGGAGCACACCTTCTTGATTTGCATCGGTATTTCGTTGATTCCAATGGACAGCTAAATTCAGCACTGACCACCGATGGACTCCACCTCAATGCATCGGGGTATGCTCTCTGGTACCAAGTCCTAAATCAGATGCGATTGATATAGCTCCGGCATCTGGCTCTCCATTCAAGCTAAAAATCGCTGTCGTCCCAGGGAGACGACAGCGATTAATCTTAAACGCATCGGTTAAAGGGATTGGTGTAGGCCGTAGTGCGCCCTACACCAATGTCTTGATGCTCGTGAGGGGGAGAAGCCCTATCATTCTCAATCTAAATCCGTTCTAAGTCGGTTGAGAGACTTACACTTTACCAACGCCTTTGCCACGCTCATCAGACTCAATGGACAGCTTTCCAGATTCGTCCGTTTGATTAGCTTTTTGCAAGACTTCAGCTCGCTCAGCCTTCTCTCGTTCGTCTCTTTCTCGCAAGTCGCCAGGCTCGTTGATATACATTTCTGGCTCGATGGCATAGTTATTCGCAAGCCCTTCTTGGTCTACGGTATATCCGCCTGTCGTATCAATACTTTGCTCAGACTCTTCTTGCACCTGCTTATATCCCTCTTTCTCTCGCTCTTTGCGAGCCGCAGTTTCGGCGGGTACGATATGCGGATCATAGTTATCGGTTTCTACTCTAGGGTTGTTACTCATAGAGACTCCCTACTTTTTTTTAGGACACCTAAGATAGTCTCAGATTACTAAACTTATCTCATCATGCTGGAGATGGACATTACAGCCTTCCTCCTGTCACGACTCTATGTAAAAGGACAGATATAAAAAACACATATGAACGGATAGATACGAAAAGATACAGCGCTATGCGCATTGATTAAGTATAGTTGTATGGGCGCACTGCGCCCATACAACTGTTTTTGTGCTTAACGTGGTTGCAAACCGCTATAAATACAAAACAAGATAAATACAGTCCTATGCACGTTGGTTACATACAAAAACAGTGGGGAAGGGCACAGCCGCCCCCACCACTGTTTTTGTGCCAAATACGGCTTCAAACCGCTATGCCTATTCTTCCTTAGAAGACGTTTCCTCAGACAGAGACGATTCAGTGTCTGAAACTTCCGCAGCAGGAGTGTCGGACGGTGTTGGTTCCTCAGGCGAAGTCTCGGTCGCTGACTTAGCAGACGCACTTTGTTCATCTGAGCCAGTTTCGTCAACGTCTGCAGCGACTGCATCAGTCGCTTCTGCAGAATCCATCGTAGCCTCTTCAGCAGAAGACTCAGACGCTGGAGGTGCTTCAGAGGTTACCTCAGCTACAGGCTCCTCCGCTGGAGATGATTCAGGAGAAGCCCCGACCACGGGCTCGGGAGGTGCCTCAGCTACAGATTCCTCCACTGGAGGTGCTTCAGGAGCAGCCTCAGCTACAGGCTCCTCCGCTGAAGATGCTTCGGGAGCAACTTCAGCCACGGGCTCTGGCTCTGGAGGTGCTTCAGCAGGTGCTTCAGTCACAGGCTCTTCTGCCGGAGGTGCTTCGGTAGCAGCCTCGGCCACAGGCTCGGGCTCTGGAGGTGCTTCAGGAGCAGTCTCGGCCACGGGCTCGGACTCTGGAGGGGCAGGCTCAGCCGATTCCGCTTCAGTCGGTGCCGCTTCAGGAACAGCCTCAGTCTCGCTTGGGGCAATTTCTGTCTCGACTGCTGCATCAGCTGGTGGCTCATCGGCAGACGTTGCTTCGACCACCTCTTCTTCTTTTGGAGGCTTGACCTGTGCGGGTCTCGGCCCTCTGACCAAGGCCAAGTTCACAGGAGCGGGTTTGTCGTCCCGGTCGCGATCTTTGCCCTTGCCCTTGCCTTTTCCTCGGCGTTTTCCTTTGTCGCGCTCTTGCCGACTATCGCTATCCGATGACTGGACACGATCTTTTTTCTTAACTGGCGGAGCTGCATTTCCTTTTTTGGGGCTGGAGGTATCGCCATCAGATGATTTTGCCATTTCCTGGCGTTCAGATTTTTTAATTGGACGTTCTGCCATGATTCAGCCCTAAACCTTCGATGAAATTCCGACAGTTTGCATGATAACAATGAGCCCCCATCAATAGAAATGCATGCAAACGCATCTAGAAAATGTATGCAAAGCACCTCAGTGTTAAAAGGCCCACGTTAACTATATTCAGTATAGGTAGCGCGTGATGCGCGTTGATGGGTCACGATTAAATAGGGGCGAACCCCATTTAACCGTTTTTTGATTACCACGGTTTTAAGCCGCTATATTCAGCAACATTGTATAGCGCGATGGTTGAAGATGAGCATCTATTTTGAATAGAAAAGCTGACTCTATGGGACTTTCACTTAAATTTTCACTGAAAGGAGTATACACGTCCTAGGAATGGTTCCTGTTCATCCATCTTGTTCATCAATATTATGGCTGTTGCTGAGATGCAGCTATCGCCAGGGGATATCTGTCGTCAGATCAGAGGGCGTAGGCGAATGAACTCCTGTCTCTGCCGATGTCTCTGCCGACTCACCTGGAGATGAAGCCACTTCCCCATACAGAAATGAGATGGAGCAAGGGTGCCAGGGCGATCGCCGGTAAAAAGGACGCAATCCGAATTTTGGTGACTTCTAGCAGATTAAACGATAGTCCCATAATGATGAGCCCGCCCACGCCCGTCACTAGGAGAATCGGGGGTGATGTGGAGGGATCGTTGGGTAGGGCTTGGGACAACACCCCCGCGAGTAGCGAGAGTCCACCCTGGTAGGTCAGCAATGCGAGACTAGAGAACCCGACTCCAATGCCAAAGCTACTGGTGAGGGCGATCGCCGCCAGTCCATCCATCGCCGCTTTAATCGACAGCAGCGTATTATCTCCGGTCAACCCGTTTTCAAGACTTCCGATAAAGGCAAGGGGGCCAATGCAAAAGAGCAGGCTTGCCGCAACAAACCCCTCCGTAAATCGTCCCTTTCCGCTTAATCGCCGCTTTAGCCAATCGCCAATCGCTTCGAGTTTGGCTTCCAGTCGCCACCATTCGCCCAGTAGCCCGCCGATGACGGTCGCGAAAAGACCGACAATCACCCCATCCACCAGCCCTGATTGGGTTTCCATAAGGGTCGCCGCCATCTGCACCCCAATCAGCAGGGTGAGGAGCCCGAGTCCTTGAGTGATAATCTGCTGCATCGACCTGGAGAGGCGATCGCTCAACATCAGGCCCAAACTCGTGCCTAACCACACGGTCATGACAT
>JAYKJC010000110.1:0-8361 GCA_035285885.1 Leptolyngbyaceae cyanobacterium
CTCTCGCTATGGGATTGTTGCCTTTTGATGATCGTGAGTCTGTTCAAGGGGAACGCGATGAGCGTCTTCGGTATCTGCAAAAGCTGATGAAGCAGGCCAAACAAACGAGGGATTTGAAAGAATATTATGGACTGTTGAAACACGAGCTAAGCGGTGCAGTGCTGAGTGACGCTCAACGAAAGCGATATCAGGTACTCACTCAAGAACTCAGTGACTATATCGACGTGATTAAGGACATTGTGGATTAGCTTCAGGGTGTTGCTGCTTTTTGGGTTGCATGTGGCGGAGGCGCGCAGTCGCGCCTCCGCCACATGCAACGTAACATCCACTTAAGCGAGGCTAGCTTCTGGGCTGACTTGCTCAAAGACGTTGGTAAAAAACTTGGCACGGGCAATCACATCAGAGCCGTAATCATCTCCTGTGGTTCCTTTATCAATGCCTTCTTTTGTATGAACATTTTTGGTGCCAAAGTTGTAGGCGGCTACCGCTGCTTTGAGAATATAGGTGTTTTCCCAGTCGGGGAATTTCGCGCGCACCCGCTTGATGTTGTTGGCCAAAATTTCGGCGCTTTGATCAATGTGGACTTGACTGGCAGGGTCGCCGCCCATGCCCGCTGGGGTGTGGTGACGTTTGTCGATTTGCATGATACCAAACGCATTGCCGTGGTCTCCCATTCCCTTGGCGTCAAGCAGTTTGCCACCCCGAGATTCGCGACTGGCGATCGCCGCTAACAGTGGAGCCGGAACCTCATATTTCGCCGCTGCCCGACAAAAGCGATCCACCAGTTTTTCAATTTCTGGTAAGTCCTTTCGTGCCAGCTGATTGGATGCCAGTAATCCGTTGAACACCAGGTTATCTTGCTTAGATGTTTCTGCCGACGCACCCGTTGTCGGCACCTCGGGTAACACCACATCCCATCGACTCCGCCACGTGAAGGAATGTCCCGAAACGGTCGGAACAAGAGGGTCGGACGCAACCGAGCGCTCAATGACTGCATCGGTTGGATGGGGGACTAAATCGGAAATCGGAGCATCGTCCCATTCGGTGACTTCAGGGGTGGCCGAGCCATTGCCATCCACAGGAGATGGGGCTGCTGGAATGGGGGCGTGAGCTTCATTCGATTCAGGGGTGCTTTCTTCAGCGAAAGGATCGCTCGTTTCGTCGGCTTTGCGCTCCAGAGCATTCAGAAAAAGCGCGGCACTATCTTTTCCAATGCGATTGGAACCGCCTCGATCAACACTGGCTTTGAACTGCGCCCACGCGAACTCAAACGACTCAAAATCATCATCTTCAAGGTTGAGGAATCCTAAATAAATCAACCCGTGCTTGATGGATCTGAACAAGTCAGGCGTCCAATCTTCAATGGACATCACTCCAGTGACTTCTCGCTCGATGACGGTTCGAATGTCTCTGAGCCCGGATTCCAGGGAGCTATCGAATGAGCGTGTGTCGGTTGATGGCTCATCTAATGGTTTAGTTGATGGTTCAACGAGTGACTCAGCATCTAAAGGAGCGCTGTCAGTCGAATGCTCAAGGGGATGGCTGGAATCCACAGGGGCTACACCATCCTGCGGGACAGAGGCGGGAAGCTGTTTCGGCAGCGATTGATCGGTGGAAGGCGCTAAACTCGCATCTGTCGCCACCTCACCCGTACTAGAGGCTCCCGGATCGGTCGATGGGGCAGTCGTGAGAGAAATGTCAGGTGTGAGAGGCGGAGTAGTCGGGGCAGAGGGGGCAGTCAGCCTCTGCTGCATCTGTTGCAGCAAAGGAGCGGCTTCTCGATGGCTATTCAGGAACCCCTGATTATGCTGAATCCAGGCTTGAATGGGAGTCGGAATATGGTTCTCCTGAGCGTCCTTCAAGATGGAATCCAGGCTGTGGATGTTGAGCACTGCCAATAGATCACGGGTGATGGCTTCTGACACCAACTCAGGAGAACGGTAGCTGCCTGTATCGGTGACGGTTTGTTGAATGGTGGCGATCGCCCGATTCAGCTCATACTTCCAGGTAGACGAACGGTTGGCCTCTCCTCGCAGTTGAATGGCCTGATTTAAGTGGGTAATGGCCGCTTGATAGTTGGGATTAGCCGCATCTTTGTAGGCAAATGCCAGTTGAGCATGATACTCGTGATTCTCGGGATCGCTGGCGACCAGCGCATCGAAAACCGGGATCATTCGCTGGATTCGAGTTTTCAGCACACTCGAACGGCTACTCATGCTGCGAAACTCTTTGGTTAGCTTGAAAATCTGAGTCCGTTCTTCGGCTGAGGCATGCTGAATAGCGTATCTCAATTCTTCTAATTCAGCCGCAGAGAGCCCATGGTCAATGTGTTCACTCACCCGATCCATGAGCCGCTGCCCTTCGCGCAGGCGACGCACCGTTTCTTCGGCCTCTTCTTTCTGCTCTCTTTCTTTCTCCAGGCGGCGCAGGAACCGATTGAGCGCCATATTCATCAACGCTTTGCCGCCGTAGCCGCCGATCATTCCCTTGGCAGCCAACAGCACGAATGACGAACTGCCCGTCGTTTCAATCGATGAGGTTAAGAACTCAAGGATAAAGGCTCCAGCGATGCCCAGTAGAATGTCGCCAAACAGCCCGGCCTCGAAGCTGTCCCCTTCATTCACAAAGCGGGGCATTTCAACGACACCATCCACAACAATCGTGTAGAGGACGCCGCCCAGAATGCCTGAAAACGTTAATACTAAAACATCCTGGTCGATGATGCCCTGGTCGGAGAAGATAATCAGCTTGGATGCATTGTCACTGACAATGACAACGAAAAACAACCCAATCAAAATTCCTGTGAGAAAGGTTCGATACACTCCAAGTCGTCGATACATAGGGCCTCGCTGAATGGGATCAGATGCTCAAGTATTTTGTGAATCGAGAAACCGGACGGGTCTGATATCACGCACTAGTGCGAAACCTTACGGGAAAACTCTAGTACTCCACGGCATAAGTCTCGATACCGGCCTGCCCTCATCCCCCAACCCCTTCTCCCGGTTTTGGGAGAAGGGGAGCGAGCGGTTTGAACTCCCTCTCCCAAGTTTGGGAGAGGGATTTAGGGTGAGGGCTAATGGGTAGCAAATTTACGCCAAGCGGTACTAGTTCCCAATGTGGTTTCGGTTTAAATGGATTCAAACGTTTGACGCCACGATCCGTAATCGATGGTCGTCAATGCTAAGAATCATTCTTTAAAAGTAGGAACACTTAGATTTAAGAATACAGCTGTATCCCTTAGTGCGACTACTCATTCACCCTTACAAATATAAGTTGAGCGAGGGACAAGAGTCAGATTCTTGTGACATAGCTTATGCATTTGCATCCTTCATTTAGGTCTTGCGTTCGAGTCATGTATTTGCTTCGTGTATCGAGTCGTGCATTGTAATAATGCAGAACGCTCTGGGATGCTCAGGCTTGATGGTTTTCAGTGGAAAGAATGGAGTTATTATTCACCTTCCCGATCACTCGATATCCGAGGCTAAAAATATTTTCTGCTAGCCAGTCTTCGCGTGGTAGGTGTTCCAGGATGAGGAGTGGTTTGCACCGATGAATGGTGGCTAATGCTCCTGATAGCGCCTGGAACTCAAACCGTTCTACATCGAGCTAGATAAGAGAAACGTTTCTATCAGTAGGAACTACGTCATCGACTTTGAGGACGTCCACCTGAATGACTTTGTGGTTTTCAGGAATGGTGTTCCCCGCTCGACAGATTTACACCCACCTCCTCGTGACCAACCAGCGGGATCGGTCACAAGCATGTTCATTGAACCTTCCTCGGCTCCTAGCCAAGCATTATGAAGCTCTATATTTTGAAGGTCATTCATGGCAATCGTGACTGATGCACATCAATAATTTTCAGGGCTTGGTTCAAAGGCCCACACTTTGGAGTCCGACACACAGGCTGTAGAAAGTGCGGGCAGAAAAGCCCCAAAAAAAGTTCCCTCATGGACAATGGGTGCAACATTTGATGTGCGCAGTCTCCCTTAAAATACTCAGCAACGTCACACTAAAGACATCCAAAATTTCCATCAATGTGGAGAACAACGATGCACTCGCGCAAAATCGCCCTAACATTAGAGATTGGATATTGTGGTGCATGATTGAGGTTTGGCAGATGTAGAGTCCCCATGCTGCTGTTTCGATGCGCAGTGGTTACATCTGTTCTCAACTGTCACCCAGGTCTTGCAATTTGGAGTCTCTGGAGAAAACCGTTGAATTACTCACTCGCCTCTCTTTGGGAATCTGAGAAGTCTGAGGAGCTATATGGCGTTAAGCGCTGGGGAAATGGCTACTTTGGCATTTCAGACGATGGAAAGGTTACGGTCAAAATTCCTGGTGCAGAAGTCGCACTGCTCGACATCATCAAGGGAATGGCCGAACGTGATTTGCAAATGCCGGTGTTGCTGCGCATTGAGAACATTCTTGATGCGCAGATTATGCGTCTGAACGAAGCGTTTCGCACAGCGATTGAAGAGACGGGGTATCAGAACCATTATCGGGGTGTTTATCCTATTAAGGTCAATCAGCAGGCTCAGGTGGTTGAAGAGATTGCTGATTTTGGGGCTCGCTACAAGCATGGATTTGAAGTGGGTAGCAAACCGGAAATGATTGCGGTATTGTCAACGCTGAAAGAACCCGGCAGCTTGATCATCTGCAACGGCTATAAAGATGACGAATTTATTGAATTGGGCTTACAGGCGATTAAGCTTGGGTTTCAGTGCTTTTTTGTGATTGAGACGCCGACAGAAACGCCCATCATTATTCGCCGAAGCAAAGCTTTGGGGGTTGAACCTCGAATTGGGGTGCGAGCCAAAACAACATCGAGAGTGAGCGGACATTGGAACTCGACCAGTGGCGATCGCAGCGTCTTTGGTCTTAGCTCGAGTCAAATCATCGACGTAGTTGATCAGCTCAAGGCGGAGGGAATGCTGCACTGCCTCCAGCTTCTGCACTGTCACCTTGGATCTCAAATTCCTAATATTCAAGAAATTCGTGGAGGGGTGGTTGAGGCGTGCCGCTACTACGCAGATCTCGTCCAGGAAGGCGCACCCCTCACCCATATTGACCTGGGGGGCGGACTGGCAGTGGATTACACAGGTTCTCAGGTGAACAATGACCAGAGCCGTAACTATAGCCTTGATGAATATTGTGCGGACGTGGTCGATGCTTTAAAGGAAACCCTGGACGCCTATCACATTCCTCATCCAGTGATTGTCACCGAGTCAGGACGGGTGATTGTCGCCTATGCATCGGTGCTGTTGTTCAACATTCTCGACACCAGCACCTTCCATCCAAAGGCCATTAAAGATGCTGACGAACAGGAGCATCCCCTGCTCAATCACATGGAAGAAATTCTGACCTATCTCCAACCCAAACGGATTCAAGAATGCTACAACGATGCGTTGTTTTATCGAGATGAGGTACGAGCGTTATTTAAGCGTGGGCAAGTTAATCTCAGGGTGCGCTCAATTGCGGAAAACCTTTACCTGGATATTATGCATCGTATTGCAGATGTGCTGGCAACGATGGATCGAATTCCGCCCGACCTGGAGGGGCTGAGACTTTTACTGGCTGACATTTACTACGGAAATTTCAGTCTCTTTCAGTCGTTGCCCGACGTTTGGGCGATTGACCAGGTCTTCCCTGTGATGCCCATTCATCGGCTGGACGAGCAACCGACCCGAGATGCGATTTTGGCTGATATTACCTGTGATTGTGATGGAAAAATTGAGCAGTTTATTCAATATCACGACATCAGGAGTACGCTTCCGGTTCATCCCATTCAAGAAGGCGAGGATTACTATCTGGGCGTTTTCTTAGTTGGAGCGTATCAAGAAACACTCGGCGATTTGCATAACTTATTTGGCGATACAAACGTCGTGAGCGTTCGGCTGAACGCGGATAGCACCTTTGACTTCGTTAAGGAAATTCACGGCGACACCATTGCAGACGTTCTCAGCTATGTCGAGTATCAGCCCAAAGATATCCAACTGCGCTATCGCAACATGGCTGAACAAGCCGTCAGAGAAGGGCGCATCTCAGCAAGTGAGCGTCAGCAGATGTTGAAAACCTTCAATGCTAGCTTGTGGGGATATACCTACTATGAGAAGGACGTGTATTAATAGTCCGTGTATGACTAGTCCGTGTATGAATAGCCAGGGAATTGGGAGGTCAAAATGGCAACGGTTCTAATTATTGGTGCGGGTGGTGTGGGTCAGGTGGTGACCCACAAGTGTGCTCAGGTGCCCGAGGTGTTTTCCAGGATTGTGTTAGCAAGTCGTACGGAAGAAAAGTGTCGGGCGATCGCCGCTCAAATAGACCACCCCATCGAAATCGCCCAGGTTGATGCCGACAACGTATCTGAGCTGGTTGCGTTGATTCAAAACATTCAGCCTCAACTGGTGATTAACGTTGCCCTACCGTATCAAGACCTTACCATCATGGACGCCTGTCTAGAAACGGGCGTTCATTACATCGATACTGCAAACTACGAGCCTCCAGACACCGCCAAATTTGAGTACAAATGGCAGTGGGCGTATCAAGAGAAGTTTCAGAAGGCTGGGCTCATGGCCTTACTTGGGTCGGGGTTTGATCCCGGCGTGACCAATGTGTTTACCGCCTATGCTGCCAAGCATTACTTTGACGAAATCCACACGCTGAACATCATTGATGTGAACGGCGGAAACCACGGCTATCCCTTTGCCACGAACTTCAACCCCGAAATCAATATCCGAGAGGTGACGGCTGAGTGCCGCCACTGGGAAAACGGCACATTCGTGACGACCCCTCCCATGTCCCTCAAACAGCAGTTCGAGTGTCCTGACAATGTGGGAGAGTACACCATCTATCGCATGTACCACGAAGAGCTAGAGTCTCTTACTCAGAATTATCCCAGCTTGCAAAAGGCGCAATTTTGGATGAGCTTTGGCGAGAGCTATCTCAAACATCTCGAAGTGCTTGGCAACGTTGGCATGACCAGCATTGAACCCGTTGAATTTCAGGGACAGCAGATTATACCGCTCCAGTTTCTCAAAAAGCTCTTACCTGACCCCTCGACGTTAGGGCCACGCACGAAGGGTAAGACGTGTATTGGGTGTGTGGTAGAAGGTGTCAAAGACGGTCAGTCTCAAACCATCTATATCTACAATATCTGTGACCACGAAGCCTGTTATCAGGAAGTCAAATCTCAGGCGATTTCTTATACCACTGGGGTTCCAGCGATGATTGGAGCTAAGATGATGCTCGAAGGCAAATGGCTCAAACCAGGCGTTTGGAATATCGAACAGCTCGATCCAGACCCGTTTATGGCAGACCTCAATCAATATGGCCTTCCGTGGAAAATCCTTGAGAATCCAGAGTTTGCGTTGAAATAGCTCGATGGCAGATAAGCTTTGAACCCTGAACCCATTGTGCTTCTGCGGATGGGTAGTGCTATGCGAGTTAGTTCAGTACGGGAATGTGGGGCGCGGCGCACCCCACATTCCCGTTGGTGTATTTAATGCGCTTGTACACCGATAGGGTCAGCACGGAAACAGCAATTCTCATTATGGAAATTCAGGGCGCAAAACGGTCGCTTGCGGCGACCGTTTTGCGCCTAAACCGATACAAGTGAGCGCCGATAGGGCGCGAAGTCTTTCAAAATGAGAATTGCAGGCACGGAAATGAAGGATTTGACAGGGCTATAGTGCTTGCACAGGGCTGTTAAAGATAATTAACCAGAGGAATTATCCATGCAGCAATGATACTGGCTAATATTACGATTTCCAGGGTAAGCATTGCCGTCATCGGATGAAACCATCTTTTCCAAGAGCCCTGCCGAACCTCTAACCACCACCGGGACAAATGAGTTGGCCAGTGGGCGGGGCTATCCTTATCCCGAAACTGCCAGGTCAGCATGGAGAGCAACAACGGAGAACCTCCGACTTTTGCATTCATTAGCAGATGGAGTAAGATCACGCCCACCATCACGGCCCACGAAATCAGGTGAGCATAGTACCAAGCATGAGTTAACTCTCCCCTGGGTAGCCACGTTTCGTCCATCATCTTGCCACTGAAGAGAGCAAAGGTTAACGCCACCAACGCCACGGTATTGAACACGCGATTTAGGGTGTACCACCAGATAGGTTTGCCCACGTGAGCCATTTTGTCTAACGAGTCGGGTTGGATTAACCGCTTGTGTCCCCGATGAAAAGCATAGATGACCAGTGCTGGAAATATCAGTAAGGTCCAGAGGCCAAAAGTTCCGTGGATACCTTCAATATCTCGGTAAATCGGAAGGGGAATGCGTCCCCAACGTCCATCGTAAGTGTCATACGTCCAATAGGCGGTCAGAATAGAAGCGATAAGAAATAGCCCGGT
>JAYKJC010000111.1:0-12412 GCA_035285885.1 Leptolyngbyaceae cyanobacterium
TTGTCCAGTCCCTTCTCGATGAGCGATCCAAGCCTCACCGTTGGACACTCAACTCCACCGCATCCTTTCAAGAACTGATGCCTGCGACTCCGGGCAGAAACGAGGAGCAGACTTCGGTTTCGCCAGAACTGACTAGGCCAGAACTGACTGGGCCAGAACTGATTGTACTCGTGAGAAAGGCTGAACAACTGCGGGCGGCGATCGCCACGGGCGTATCTACTCTGTATTGCGAACTGGAAGACCCCCGAGCCTATCGCCCACTAGTGCAGGAGTTTCGTCAACACGCCATTGCGGAACAGACGATTTGGGTTGCGCCCCCTCGCATCACCAAACCGCTAGAAACCTGGATTCTGAAGCAGGTGCGTCAGTCAGATGCGGATGGCTATCTGGTGCGAAACTATGACCAACTCGACTTTTTTGCGGGCGATCGCTGCATCGGCGATTTTTCTCTCAATGTCGCCAATCCCATCACGGCGGCTCACTTCAAACAGGTCAGTTCCCTGGAGCGACTCACCGCCTCCTACGACCTGACGATTCAGCAACTCGAAACCTTGCTGACGCACTGTCCGCCCACCTGGTTCGAAATCACCATCCATCAGCACATGCCGATGTTTCATATGGAACACTGCGTCTTCTGTGCGTTTCTGTCAGAAGGCACAGACTTCACCAACTGCGGTCGCCCCTGCGAAACCCATACGGTTCATCTGCGCGATCGCGTCGGCACCGACCACATTCTCCAGGCCGATGCAGGCTGTCGCAACACCGTCTTCAATGGCACCGCCCAAACCGGAGCCGAATACGTGCATCGCCTCATTGCCCTCGGAGCCCGACAGTTTCGACTCGAATTCCTCAACGAATCCGCCGACCAGGTGCGCACCACTATTTATGCCTATCAACAAATGCTCAAGGGTGAGTTAACCGGACGAGACCTGTGGCGATCGCTCAAGCTTCAGAACCAACTGGGGGTGACGCGAGGCCCGCTCGACAGTCGCTCGTAACGCTAGAGACGTGGGGCACTATCTTCTCAGGCAAGACTGCTTACTCCAGCACGAAAGGAATATCTGGATTCCACAAATATTGCCTTAGATCAATCTTGTTGTTTGCATTAAACTCGATGCCTTCATCCTCAAGGAGCGATCGCTGCAAATAATCTGTTCCTCTCCGGAGGGGAGAATGAGAAACTTCACCCTTGGCGTTAATCACGCGATGCCAGGGGACATCAGACGTTTGCATATCTACTTGAAAGAGCGCGTATCCCACTAAGCGCGCTTGCCCAGGGAAATTGGCTAAATCAGCAACCTGACCATAGGTTGCAACTTTTCCTTTCGGAATTTGCCGCACTACTTGATAAATCGCATCGTAACTTGACATTCTCATCGCAATCCTAAATGAAATGTGAGAGGTGGGGCGGACTGCGCCCGCCACCTCTCACATTTCATCTCACAAATCACTTAGGAACACTATCATTCCAAACCAAAAGTTAGCTTAATAAAAAACAAGAATACTTAATGCAACTCTAACGGTTGAAATTATCTCTACAATCTCTATGCTCTACCAATCTTGAAATAATGAACAAATGGTAAATAACGATGATCCCAAAGAAGAATAAAAATAGAAAAAGAATAGGAGAATATTTGTTCGTCAAGATTAATATTTCGTTGTATTTGATCTTAGAACGTTAACTAGTGGAGTGTGCTCTCAAATTCAAAATTGATTTAGATTACGACAATTTCAAATATGTTGAGATGTGAAAATATAGATGACTAAATAAAAAGGTGAAAGCATCAAAGAGGAAGAAAACACAAAGAAGGATCTGACCTAAAAAAAGACTTGAAATCCTTCTGGATAGTGGTTTTAAGCTAATCAAAAGTCAAAAGAATTAGGAATCAGGAATCGATACCATTACAGCAAGCAAGGTCATTGGGTTTGGTCATTTATCCTGTTAGTAACTTCACTTCCATGAACGTAACGACTGACTATGTTTTAGTCTTGGATCCACATCCTGAGAATGTTCAGGCAGTTGAGATACTGCTGAAGACTTTGCGATGTCCTGCAATTGTTGCCAAATCACCCGACCAGGCCGTCAATCAGATGAGTAGCGGCTTTCCGTATCTCATGATTTTAGTTGGCAATCATCACGATTGGCCGATGACCTTGTTAAATGAATTGCGGGGTATCGCAGATACATTTGGGAGTACCATTTTGTCGCTGACTGACAACCATGATCCGAGTTGGATGCATCCGGAGGAGAACCCAGGGTTTGATGGGTTCTTGGTTCAGCCGGTCACATCTGATGTGTTGGTGTCCCTTGTTCAGGCAGCGTGGGTTAAGCAGGTGTGTAGCCTCAAAAGTTGCCCACTTCCCCAATAAGAATTCCAATGAAGGACTCCAATAAAGAACTCCAGTAAAAAACTTCAATAAAAGAGACTCTGCCTAGCGATTAGGGATGAACCCAATCATAAACCCCCAGAGAAGGGAGCAGTGAAACCGCTCCCTTCTCTGGGGGTGTGGAGATGTTTTCAAAAAGTCTCTTAGCCTATTCCGCGCACCAGCGTCTCGCTGTAGTCTTCTGCAAGAACTTGAACCAACGATTCAAGGTTCTCGCTAATGAGTGCGGTGATCTCCATGTCATGAGCAGGGAGATCATCAAGAAATCGTCGCATCTCTTCCGATTCTTCTGGAGAGAGGGAGGCGATGATGGTGAGTAGTTGAGAAGGAATTTCCATGACATTAGGGCTTTAGCGTCAAGCCTACGTTCTAAGCAACCTGATGAAGTTGGCGGTTAGGACTATCAACCCGAGAGGTATGTGACTGGGCGATCGCCCAACTCAACCGTTTTCCAAGCAAGGGTTATAATCACCCTCACTATTGATTCAGTCAGAATTCCCCCCGATCCGGAATAGAAAACATGTGGATAGGGCAGCGAAAATAAGCACAAAAAAGCGATGAGGGGCGCGGCGCGCCCCTCATCGCTTTTTTTCCAAGCTAGTTACAGACCCTGCAGTTTTCTTTAGAACCAGTTGTAGTGATACGTTCCTGGCTTATCAACCCGCTCAAAGGTGTGGGCTCCGAAGTAGTCACGCTGTGCCTGAGTCAGATTTTGAGGCAACGATGCGCGACGATAGCTATCGAAATAATCCAGGGATGCACTGAAGGCTGGAACGGGGGTTCCTAGCTTCGCCGCTAGCGCAATCACCTCGCGCCATGCATCCTGACGATCGAGAATCGTTTGAATGAATTCAGGAGCCAGGAGCAAGTTGGGCAGTTGAGGATTCTCATCAAACGCACGCTTAATTTTGTTCAAAAAGCCAGCACGAATGATGCAACCCCCTTTCCAAATACGCGCGGTTTCGCCCAAGTCGAGCGAATAGCCGAACTCACTCGACGCTTTACCCAACAGAGCCATTCCTTGGGCATAGGAACAGATCTTTGAGCAATACAGCGCATCGCGCACCATATTGACCAGCGTTTGAGTATCCCCCTCGTATTTTCCTGTGGGACCACTCAGCTTCTTAGACGCAGCCACCCGCTCGTCTTTGTAAGACGATGTAATTCGGGCGTTCACCGCTGCTGTAATCGTCGGGATCGCCACACCCAACTCAAGGGCACTGACCACAGTCCATCGGCCTGTGCCTTTCTGTCCCGCTGCATCCATAATCACATCGACCATCGGCAGTCCGGTGTCTTCATCGATCTTGGTGAAAATATCGGCTGTAATTTCAATCAAGAACGAATCAAGCTCTGGAGTGGTGTTCCACTCTTTAAAGACTTCGTGGAGCTGGGTGTGATCCAATCCGCCCGCATTCTTGAGAATGTCGTAGGCTTCTGCAATGAGCTGCATGTCGCCATACTCAATTCCGTTGTGCACCATTTTCACGTAGTGACCTGAGCCGCCAGGGCCAATGTACGTGACACACGGGCCATCATCAACTTGAGCGGCGATTTTGGTGACGATGGGTTCGATCGCCTCATAGGCTTCTTTTGTCCCACCGGGCATCAAACTGGGGCCATTGAGTGCGCCTTCTTCGCCACCGCTAACGCCCATGCCGATAAACCGGAGATTGGTGGCCTCCAAGTCTTTTACCCGACGCTCTGTATCTTCATAGAGAGAGTTCCCTCCATCGATAATCATGTCACCCTCTTGCAACAGGGGCTTGAGCTGGTCAATGACCATATCTACGGGTTTGCCCGCTTTAACCATGATGAGAATTTTGCGAGGCCGCTCTAGGGACTCGACAAATTCTTCTAAGGTAAAGGTCGGCTTGACGTTTTTGCCCTGAGCGCGATCGGCCATAAAGGCATCTGTCTTTTCGCGAGAGCGATTGTAGACTGAAATTGAATAGCCGTTACGTTCTACGTTCAGTGCGAGATTTTCTCCCATCACTGCAAGACCAATTAAACCAAAACTCTGTGCCATACGTTTCCCTTGCCTAACTTCTCGACAACTCGACGACATGTGTTCCACCTTAGACAAGGTTTTAAAGATCCCCGGTTTCTTCAAAGACTTTCTTTATGCACAGATGAGTGAATTGTGAGTCTGGTGGGTTAGGGACTCGGTTTAGGTATACTGGGCTACCCATTAATGTTGACTTTTGTGAGGATAGAGTCGTGGCCGAGATAAAAAAGCTGGTGGTAGCAACAGGCAACCCTGGCAAGTTGAAAGAAATGCAGTCGTATCTTGCGGATCTGACGGATCTGGGGATTCAACTGAGTTTGAAACCCAAGTCTCTAGACATTGAAGAGACAGGTACGACGTTTATGGAAAATGCGCGACTGAAGGCGGCTCAGGTGGCTCAAGCGATGAATGAATGGGCGATCGCCGACGATTCGGGGCTAGAAATTGATGCGCTGAATGGGGCACCGGGTCTGTATTCGGCTCGCTATGCTGATTCTGATGAAGCCTGCATCGATCGGGTGCTGAGAGAAATGCAGGATGCCGTCAACCGCACCGCTCAGTTTGTCTGTGCCGTGGCGATCGCCCGACCTGATGGGGCGATCGCCCTGGAGCGCACGGGCATTTGTCGCGGCGAGATATTATATGAGCGTCGTGGAGAGGGTGGATTTGGATACGACCCAATTTTCTACGTTCCGAGTTGTCAGATGACATTTGCTGAGATGCACGCATCGACAAAGCATGAGATTAGCCATCGGGGACAAGCCTTTCATCACCTCCTACCAGAGATGAAAGCGCTTTTCTCGCCTGAATCATAGCCGAGTGCCATAGGTCAATCATGGTTCAATCATGAAGCAAGTCAAACAGGGAAATTCAGAGCAGCGGAAAAAATTATGATAAAAACCTCGTGATGTGTACTTTAGCGATCAAACATTTCTCTTTTCTCCCGATACAATTAAGATTCAAGTCAGGGATTATTTGAAATCGATTGGATTTTCATATAAGTGCGGGTCAGGTGCCCCCACTTATACGAAAATCTGATACGAAAATCTAAATCATGCAAATGCTGAACACTTTCGGTTTTTGATAAGCTACAGCGTTGAACCCATTTTTGAGAAAAATTCATGATGAGCGAGTCTAACCAACTGTTACCGATTCGAGTTCTCATTGTTGAAGACGACCCAATGATGCAGCTCGGCTTGGATCAATCTCTTTCTGCCTACGAGACGATTGAAATTGTCGGACGAGCAGAGGACGGGTATCTTGCTGTCGAAGAAACCCTCAAGCTAAAACCCGACGTGGTTGTGATGGATATTGGCCTTCCGCGCCAAGACGGCATTGCAGCCACTCAGAAAATAAAAGCTCAGCAGCCTGAAACTCACATCGTCATTTTAACGTCTCATACGACTGAGAACGAAGTTGTGGCTTCTCTATCGAGTGGAGCAGATGGATACTGCGTCAAAGGCACGAGCGTGGAGAATTTAGTGACCGCCATCACGGCAGCACGAGAAGGCGCTAGCTATCTAGACCCACAGGTTGCCCGTTGCGTTATGGATCATCTTAAACCTCCGTTCGCAACGGAAGATAATCCTGCGATTGGGCAACTCTCACAGCGAGAAATGGAAGTGTTAAAGCTGATGGTAGAAGGCCGGAGCAACCCAGAAATTGCATCCGTGTTGTATTTGAGTCCCAATACCGTCAAAACCCATGTGCGCGGAATTATGAATAAGCTCGCTGTAGATGATCGTGTGCAGGCGGCTGTTGTTGCACTGCGTGCTGGCTTGGTTTAGTGAGCGAAACGAAGCAAAGGTTACGAAAACAAGCGTATTGACTGAGTTATTCCTTTTTTCAGGTAAATATCTGAATTTTTGGATTTTCTGGTTGATTCAAATCTGATTCATACATTTGTTCATACATTTGATAGATATTAGATAATTGGCTTCCCTCAATACTGAATGAAATACAGGAGTGAAGACGTTTATCCTGTTCGTCACTTCATTTTTTCTATAGGTTCTACAGATTTTTGCCATTAAGTTTGTTCATTATTGTTGGCGATTTATTGGGGTGTTCATTTCGGATGATTGTTTTTGCCATTTTAGATTGCTGGCATTCAAGAAAATCGAGTCAGTTTTTAGTGCTTAGAATCAGCTCCATTTATTGAATGTATGTTCATAAAAGTTTGTGGGTATTATCAATCATTCATTCAACATCTCTCGGACTTTGGTGTGAGTATATGGTGCTACATAATGTTCCAAAGTGGCGATCGCCCAGTGTTACCTATTTATCTCTTTTGATACCGTTTAGTTAATAAACATTAGAAACCGACAGGATTAGATTTTTGTATGATAGATTAGTGCGTAATTTACAATCATATGTTTATGCTGATATCGGACGTGATGTCTATATCCATTGGCATATTCATATAGATGTTGTATTCGCTGAGAACTTCATCAACCAGGACTATGCGGCTGATCTAGCCGATCGGTTGTCTAGTAGATAAGTTCATCCCTTAGATAGATTGACGAAAATCATTTTTTCTGGAGGTTATCGCTTGTTTCTTATTCAAGCAGGTAGCTTCCAGGGGTAGGCCGTCAGAATTTCAGGGTTGAATGCAGGCATGAATAGGTTTAGTTCTTTTAAACTATCTATTGTCACCGAAGTAACAAATTATTCGGAATGATGATTAGAAACTTCAGTGTTGATAGTTTGTCGTTAGACGACGTAAGCGGTGTGGATAACTCTGGAAAGCAAAATTCATTCTGTCGAGTGATGTTTGAATTGCTCAATATCCTTTAAAAAGGGATTATGTGCGTGTTGGTGTGTGTGGATTTCCACTTTCGTTGTTCCTTTTCTCGTATGTGTTTCTACATGGATGAAGCATATATGAGAAAGTTTAGCTCGTTGAATGTTTATCGCTGTTCTGAGCTGATCTAAGTTGCTGGTTTACGCTGGAATAAAACTATGACTTCATTCGAAGATATATATCGCTTTTTTCAAAATCCTCCTCCGTTTTATCTGAATAAAGAGCTGGCTGTTTGCTACGTGCTTGATGTTTTGCTTCAGCAAGATTCCTATGGCACGGAGTTGATTCAGCATCTTGAAGATGCTTATCCTTCCTATCGTCTATCTGATACGGTCTTGTACAGTGCGCTGAAGTTTTTAGAAGACGCATCAGCGATTTCGGGATATTGGAAGAAGGTCGAAGGACGGGGGCGACCTCGACGCATGTATCAGATTCGAGACGAGTGGGTTGATAAGGCGAAAGAATTTTCTGGGATGTGGTCTGACTACGTCACACAGAAGACCGCTCACAACAATCCTAGATCTGTTGCTGCTTCTCGCGCTTAAACCTCTTGAAACTGAGTCACATGAACTTCGTCTCTAATGCTGACTTCATCTCTGATGTTGACTTCTCTTTTTCTGTTTCTCTAAGCAAAAAGTTTTTTAGTCGGATTTTTAGTCAGCTTCTTGAGGCAGGCTCTTTAGGCGGAATAGGTCAGGTGAGATTGGTTTGGGCAGACGTCAATAGAGCCAGGGCAGGGCTGTCTTGGGCTCGAAGCAATGTGAGTTGACCTGTCGTAAGTGCAATTGACTTATGTAAGTTCTATCGGGGCTCCGGAATCCAGTTGACCGTTTGCTGTTGATTGGGTTTGCGGAGCCATTTTGCTGGGAGCATGGATTAAGGCATCTTAACGCTGGGAAGAATCGAGCGACTCAGAAGAGACTTCGGGTGAAATTTCTGGCTGAGGGGCTCGGGATTTGCCAAGGACGGCGATCGCCACTCCAGCAATGATGATGATCGCCCCTATCCAGACATTAACCGTAGGGACTTCCTGAAAGGCAAGATATCCGAGCAAACTCGCACCGATGGGTTCTAGCAGAATCGTGAGTGTCACAAGGGTTGGCGGAATATGGTTGACTGCCCAGTTAAGAGTGGTGTGCCCAATCAATTGCGGAATGAGCGCCATGAGAGCCGCATAGCCATACACCTCAGCCGGATAATCACCGTAGGCATGACCTGTGAGCAGCGGGATCGGGAGGAGTACCACGGCGGCAATGGTATAGGCGATCGCCGCATGGTGGTGAAGCGATAAGTTGCGTCGTTGAGCGGCTCGTCCCAACAGAAAGTAAAGACTAAACGACCATGAGCCGACGAGGGCAAGACCATTCCCCAGGAGGGGATTTTCTCCAATCGACGATGAGGCTGAGCCCACCAGGCTGACGATAATGCTTCCGGTGATGGTGATGGCGATGCCCAGCAGGGTTCGTGGAGAGGGACGCTCCCGTAGCCAAAGCCAGGAGATGAGAGCGACCCAGATCGGGTTGGTGGTAACCAGTGTGGTTGATGCCGCAATGGAGGTAAACGCCAGAGAGGTGATCCAGCTAGCAAAGTGAATGGCAAGCAAGATCCCGGCGATCGCCGAATAAATCAGTGCTTCTCGTTGATGAGACGTTGTGTAGACCTTCTTCCAGGTGGGAATGAGCACGAGTGAGGCAAAGCAAAGACGGGATGCAGCCAGTACCAAACTCAGACCAACACCTGCTTCTGCCCCTGTATCGAGAGCCAACCGCACAAGAATAGCTGACGTTGAAATACACAACACCCCAACTGTCAGAACAACGCCGATATACCATCGGGTGGGTGGGTTAGCTAAGCTCATGGGTACGACTCATCAGTCTTATTTATCCGTATGACTTATTCGCACTAAGGGGGCAGGGTGTTGCTGATTCGAGAGATGATTTTCGTAAGGGCGTACAGCCGTACGCCCCTACAGTCGGTCATTTTATAGACCGCAATTTTTTGATTCATCCCTAAATTCAGCAAAGCGGGGGTCAGGAATGCGGGGTAGAGATAGATATCGCTTTTCCATGCACACAGGATGCTTGAATGCATGGCGGGGTATATACTGACTGGAGAATACGGCACGACATCATCCCCCTACTGACCCTACACATCCTTGCTCCGTTCAACGATAATGAGCAGTGGATCAGTTGTAAACCTATCGCTACCTATCGCTACGGTTGCTGATTCCGGTAATGTGACATTATCGTTACTGAATTATCAACACACATTGCTACGGTAATAAAGGCTGCATGATTATAGGTAGTGTTAATCAATAGACGTAGTGTTGATCAATACGATAAGTTTCTTCGGTGAACCAAGCTGAAGAAAGGTGGGGCTTAATCCGCTGTGTGGGGAACAAATACTGGGTGAACAAGGAAATCTATGGTGGGAGCAACCCTCAAGACAGATAACCTAGATCTTGACTTAAAGGCACTGAATCATCAATTGGCATCATTTCACACCGATGAGATTGTGAGATGGGCTCACAGTACCTTTGGGGAAGGGTTAGTGATGAGCACGAGTTTTGGGATTCAGTCTGCGGTGATGCTGCATCTTGTAACCCAGATACACCCGACGATCCCAGTGATTTGGGTAGACACGGGCTATTTGCCAGCCAAGACCTATACCTTTGCTGAAAAGTTGTCAGCTCGCTTGAAGCTGAACTTGCAGGTGTATCAGTCTCCCATCAGCCCTGCCCGCATGGAAGCGATTTATGGTCGCCTGTGGGCACAAAAAGATGTTGATTCACTCAATTTGTATGACCAAATCCGCAAGGTCGAGCCCATGCAACGAGCTTTGAGTGAATTAGGTTCAACAGCCTGGTTAGCGGGTCTCCGTGCGGATCAGACCAGTCACCGCAAAACATTAGACTTTATTGGCAAGCAAGGCGATATCTATAAAGTTCTGCCGATTTTGAACTGGCATTCAAGAGACATTTACTATTACCTCCAGAAACATGACTTGCCTTACCATCCTTTGTTTGACGAAGGATATGTGTCTGTAGGCGATTGGCATTCCAGCCGTCCAGTCACGGCTGATGATGAAAACGAACGAGATACTCGATTTCACGGTATGAAGCAGGAATGTGGCCTTCACCTCCCTCAAACGCCAGGAGAAGCCGAAAGCCTAGATTCTAGCTCTCTTTAAAATTTTAGTTCTCTCCAAAAACGTCACCGACCCACCAAAATGTCCTACATTTCTATGGGGGCTGCATTTTCTCAACCTAAACGGGGTTTAGTGTCGGTAGTTGGGATAGTTGAAGGTAAGGGGCAGAATCGATGTCAGAATTTGGAAATGCATATTCCAGTAGTCAAGTAAGCGGTCAAGCCCATGCAACCGTTCCTCCGTCTGCTGCGGAAAAGTCGCTGAGGTGTCCCAAACATAAGCATGCGACCTTGATGGAGCGCGTCCTCAATGGGGGACTGCCTGCGATGACCTGCCCCGAGTGTGAGGGGGACTGGCTACCAGGGGAAACCTATCGGGCGTGGCAGCAGCGTCAGCCTGAGGCGCAGCAAAACGTGTTGCCGACCCAGCTTAATGTGCCGTTTGAGCCAGCAGCGACCGATACTCAGGCGTCTCTGTGTCCGGAGTGTCAGCACTACCTGTCTCGGGCAAAGCTGGGGCAAAAACACAGCTTTTACCTTGAGCGGTGTAGCAACTGTGAGGGGATTTGGTGCGATCGCGGCGAATGGGACGTGCTTCAACGAATGGGACTCCAGGCATCCTTGAGCTATGTGTTCTCAGGGGAGTGGAAAACTCGGCTCAAAGCGCTGGAGTACGCAGAGCGAGAACGTCAGGCGACGATTGATAAATTGGGCGAAGACATTGCGTATCGTTTGTTTGAGCTGGCAGACCTGCTCGAACGTCATCCGAATGGCGATTTTGGGGTGGCCTATCTCATGCGGCGGTTTGACCAGTCCTCCTAAAGGGACATGAGCCTCCTAAAGGGACATGAGATAGTTGACGACGGCGCGGGCGATCGCCCCATTACCGTCTTTCGCCAGCGTCAGTGAATCGTCTTGCGGTGGACATAGGGGCTGAGTGAGAAATTCCCAGGTGCCGTTGAAGAGCTCTTCGGGCTTCAGAATTCGGTGATAGGCGTGACGACGCAGTCCTTCCATTAAGAAAGCCGCCTCAGCGAAGCCCTCCCGTTCAATGGCAATCATCGGCACCCTGAGCTGACACGCCTCAGAAAAAGTCCCGTAGCCTGGTTTCGAGACGATGCGGCTGCATAACGGCATCACGTCCACGGGACGATAGCGGCGATCGGTAATTTTCAAGAGATTTGGCAGGTCGGGTGCATTCTGAGCAAAGGTGATGAACTGCCAATCAGGCAAGCGAGACAGTTCCTCGTAGGGGATCTGGGCTAGCCCCAGCCCTCCAAACGTGAGAAGTACCGTTTGTTCTGGAGGGGCTGAGATGTGCCACAGGTGCCGAAGTTCTTCGGTTGAAAAGCGTGGCGTTCCCCCCGTCAGTCCCACATCTTCCACGGTGGGGAAGGCGCTCATGGGTTCATGAAACGGCAACCGAAAGAGGCGATCGCACTGACGAAAGCAGTCCTGAATCCAGTCGGCGATCGCCACAAACTCACCGCCCCAGTCTCGATAAATCAGATCCCACCCAAAGTTGCTCATCATCCAGCAGGGAATGCCTGCGGCGTGCGCGATGGGAGCCGCCAGTGGAGGAATATCGGCCAACACTAGACCAACGTTCTGGTGTCGGAGGAAGTCAGCCTCATCGGCAATCGTTGAATCTTGATTGGCTCGAATGTACTGGAGTTTTTCAAGGGTAGCGGCTTTGTCCATCGTCACGCTGTCACTCTGGATGACGCCAATGTCGAAGGAGCGCTGACGATAGGTAACCGGGGCATGGAGGTAGGAGTCCAACAACCATTGAGGCGAGGTGGTTGCCCAAATAATCTGAATCTCCGGGCATTGATTCTGAATTTCAGCGACGACGGATGCGGTACGGGTCGCATGGCCAAAGCCATGATTGGTAATCGCAACGTAGAGGGTGGGAGGAGCCATAGGCATGGGTTGGCAGGGGATCGTTTGGATGGATGTGTTCGACTCACCCCCACTGTACTCTGCTTTCGGAACGCGTTCAGTTCTTGCTGTCCATGCCGTCAGAGTATATGTTTAGCGTTCTCTAATTTCTGGTTCCCTGCCTCTGGC
>JAYKJC010000112.1:0-11468 GCA_035285885.1 Leptolyngbyaceae cyanobacterium
TCGTTTGGATGGATGTGTTCGACTCACCCCCACTGTACTCTGCTTTCGGAACGCGTTCAGTTCTTGCTGTCCATGCCGTCAGAGTATATGTTTAGCGTTCTCTAATTTCTGGTTCCCTGCCTCTGGCGGGGAGCCGCTGCGGGAGTCTCCGGCTCCAATTTGAATGGGAGCCAGAGACCTTAGCGGGCATTCCCAGCGAGATGTCGGGAGCAAGGAAATCCGACCTCCGCTGGCTGATCAGGTGATTCTATAGAAGGACAAATCGCTATAGGATGGCATGAGCAAGTGATTTCTTTGGGAGACGGGCGATCGCCATGAAGCAGCCATTGGGATTTGTGTTAGCAGGACTGTTGGGGATCAGCGTGGGCTCTCTTTCAGGAGGAGTGACCGTGGCATCAGCAAGCGAACACTCAGAAGAATCAGCAGAGACCCTGAAGGTGGTCTATCCGCCGAATGCCCACGAAACCACATCCGACCAGATTTTTCTGATTGGCACTGCTCCCACAGATGGCGAGGTGCGGGTGAATGGTGAGGTGATTGAGCGCAGCGCAGCCGGACACTTTGCACCCAGCTTTCCGCTAGAGGTGGGCGAGAATGTGTTTGTTCTGGAGTTTCAAGACCAGCACATTGAGCTGTCGGTGACGAGAGTGGCGATCGCCTCTCCCATCCCTGAGGGCAGCACGTTTGTCACTGAGAGCCTGTATCCCCCGGTGGACATTGCTCGACTGCCTGGAGAACCCATCTGTTTTGAGGCGATCGCCCCACCCAACGCCGAAGTCTCTGTTCAACTGGCGAACCAAACCATTTCGCTTCAAGCCTCGAATGATCAGATCACTTTGCCACCCAATTCTGCTGTGTTGACCCAGCAAAATGCCCCCATTGATGTGGCCCTCCCGCAAGCCGCCACCTATCAGGGGTGTCAGTCTTTCTCACGTCCAGGGAGATTGGGGGTTTCCACCTATCGGCTCTCCCATGACGGGCAGTCTCACACGCAGTCCGCCGCAGGAACAATTGATATTCTCGATCCCACCACTCCGCAAATCGCAGAAGTGACCGCCAGCAGCGGTGCCGCCCGCACGGGGCCAAGCACCAACTATTCTCGATTGACACCTCTGCCTCCGGGAACCCAGGCGACCGTCACCGGGCGAGAAAGCAACTGGTATCGACTGGACTATGGGGTGTGGATTCGAGACACCGATGTGACGATTCGTCCGGGAGCCGTGCCGACGCGATCGCTCATTCGCAGCATCCGATCCCGTCAGGTCGATGGCTGGACAGAAATCCTTTTCCCCCTGCAAGTGCCTGTTCCCGTCAGTGTTGACCAGGGAGATGAGACCTTCACCCTCACCTTGCACAACACCACCGCTCAAACGGACACGATTTTTGTCGATAGCGATCCCATCATCCGCCGATTGGACTGGACTCAGCCCACTCCCGATCAGGTGAGATATACGTTTCGCCTCACATCTGACCAGCAGTGGGGCTATCGACTCCGCTATGAAGGCACGACCCTGGTGCTGGCGCTACGCCATCCCCCAGACGTGTCTCCGGAGCTGAACGATTTGAGGGGCGTGAGTATTCTGCTCGATCCGGGGCATGGGGGAGAAGAACTGGGGGCACGCGGCCCGACCGGACTGCCCGAAAAAACCGTGAACTTAGCTGTGTCCTCATTACTCAGAGATGAATTAGAGCAGCGGGGAGCCACCGTCTACATGACTCGCGAAGAGGATGTCCCTTTATCTTTGGGCGATCGCATCGATCTCATCAACCAGCTTGAACCCACCCTTGCCCTCAGCATCCACTACAACGCGCTGCCCGACAATGGCGACGCCATCAACACCGATGGGATCGGCATGTTTTGGTATCATCCCCAAGCTCATAATCTGTCGGTGTTTCTCCACGACTATTTGACAGAAACCCTCGATCGCCCCTCCTACGGCGTGTTCTGGAATAACCTGGCGTTAACGCGTCCTTCAGTGGCTCCATCGGTGCTGCTAGAGCTGGGCTTCATGATCAACCCCACCGAATTTGAGTGGATTGTAGACGAACAAGAACAACAACGTCTTGCCGGGGCGATCGCCGATGGCCTTGCAGAATGGCTATCCCGGCAATAAACCTGACTTTCTTTCCTCCAGCGCAAATGTGAAAAGTTTGCCCAGTCGAGTTTCGTAATGATGGGATGGAAGTCGCGCTTTTATGCGGTCGGCGTTACACTGCAAGTGAAATGTGCAACAGCGCGAACTTATGATGGCCAGCCTCGTCTGATTGTGTATCGCAGTGCGGTATAGCTTTACGCTTTGGCGTTAGGGGAAATTCGATCAGCATGTTTCCCCCGCGCAGCGTGGGAAACATGCTCAAACCTTAACCCGTAGGGCTATAGTTCTTAAGATGAACGGATCGTTAGCGTGCGGGCACACCCCCCGCGTGAGCTGTCATTTCGGTACCCACTCGGTCGTGCTAATGAATAGACCCCATTCCACTTGCAGTTATGAACAAACGGCAGCACCCGGAAGTTGAAGGACATGATGTCCGCTCACTCTATACCTTTGAACTGAAAAAACGAGGGCAACATCTGCGCGATCGCCTTTTGTGGGCGGGGGGAGGGCTGCTGCTGGGCCTAAGCCTTGCAGCTGGGGTCTATTTGGGACTTTCTTCAGTGTGGGAGCGATCGCCCCTCTCGGTCGAGTCATCGAATGTGAACCCAGATTCTTTTCAACATGGCCTTGAAACGGCGATGCAGGCTGCACAAGAAACCCAATCCGCTGAATCGCGAGAAGAATGGATTTTAGTAGCGATGTTTTGGCAACGGGCGATTGACTATATGCAAGAAGTCTCGTCATCTGATACGAACTACGCCACAGCAGCTCAAAAAGTCCAAGAATATCAGCGCAATCTTGAGTATGCGCAAAGCAACATCTCCACACGCGAATCAGATGGGTCAAAGACGAAGGACTTTTGGAGCCTTGGCTCCTCTCGCGCCATGGTGATTACAGCGCAAGGCACCCCCACACGGGTTGAGCGATATGATGCCTTGTGCAAGGAGAAACTGTATTACGGAGATAGTTTCGTCGAGCTCGTCAACGGCCAGGTCAGTCGATATGACGACATCAGCAAGAATCTCAGTGTGCTTGCAACCTCTGGTCCGTCGCATGTTATTGCCAAGGGCGATCGCCTCTTCTGGACCCTGGGTTCCTCCACCAGCGATGTTCTTGCCATTGAAGGCCCGCCCACCAGCATGGAAAGCTACGAATCGATTGGAGAAGAATTCTACTACTATGGCGATGCTCGGGTTGAGTTTAAAGAGGGAATCGTGACTGGCTATTTCAACAGTGAGAATGCGCTGAGCGTTGCGATTAGCGGTTCCCCGTCGGATTCTGCCCAGTCTCAGTCGGATGGACAGGCGAACTGGTGGTCGCTTGGCTCAAATCGAGAAGATGTGCTTCGCATTCAGCAAACCAGTCCCACTCAAGTGAGCCACAACCGAGCAAGCTGTGAAGAAATGATTTACTACGGTGCGAGTCGTGTAGAGCTTAAAAATGGCGTTGTGTCCGGCTATGACAATATTGGCAACACCCTCCGAGTTCGATAGCCGTGAGTGAAGTGACTTGTCCCAGTTTATGACTCATTCTGCTGAGAATGCCTAGATAACCACTCTCGCAAATCATCGACAGTGTTGAAATCTAATAGCGCCTCTCCCAGTGACTCTAACTGGTCTATTGTTAGTACCGTAATTTGCGATCGCTCCACCTCTGCGATGCTGCCGAATCGACGGGTCAATAGTCGTAGCACAAATGAGCAGGCTTCTGCCTCGCGGCCCTCTTCACGGCCTTCCTGTCGCCCACGCTCGATACCGCGCTGTTCAATCTTTTGCTCTAATTCTAAAAATGCTTGTGATAATGCCATAACAAATGCCTCGTCTTCTTCTCCCTCGACCCCTACTTGCTCGCTAATCACCTTCCAATTCGATAGTACACGCAATGCTGTCTCCCGACGCTCATCACCGACTGGCATCTGCATAATTTCTGCGATCGCCCGCTGCTGCACCTGTCCTTTTCCAATGACTCGCAGCCACACCGTTTCCGATGTTTCAGGGAGCTGATGAATCACGATGATATGACTCCGAAAAAGGGATGCGAGGTCGTACACTCCTTCTCCATATTCTTGGCTCTCTTTGGCTCCTGCACTCTTCAACCGATCCTTCGACAGTGTTGGGGCCAAGATCCACAGTTGAGGTAGATCCTCTTCAGCTATGTCCCTCTGCTCCCGCTTCATCTGTCGCCTGACATGAATCTGCTTGTACACGCAGCTCAGCAACTCATCGTCGTCTGGCGGTTGGTAGTAAGGTTCAATCACGCTTGCCGTTTTGGCCATCTCTCCCAAGAGCCCTAATGCTCCTGCGTGTTCTGAACTCACCTCATCTGGCTGAAACCAGATGTCTACTGACAATGGTTCCCCCGGAATCTCATAACTTCGCTCGACACGACCCAGCGTTTCCAGAAACTCCTCTAGATGCTGCTTAAAAAGCTGGTCATAGCGGATTCGGCTCATCCCTGTATCTCGTGATCATACATTTGTATCATTGCATGAAAAAGGACAGCAGTAGACTGCTTGCAAGTGACTCCATAGAAATATGACGCCACTAAAGCAGAGATTGGGCGATCGCCCCAACTCCTTCTCTGATAAACATTACCCGCTCTAAATGCAACCATTTTGCGAACTGGAGTTTTCCAGTGGGAAAACTCCAGTTCGCAACCTATTAAATACAGCGCTATGCGCGTTAGTTAAGCACAAATGTTTTTGTGTAGGTGTTTAGCGAGGCGGTGTGATCCCCCGCTGTCGCTGCCCCCTTAAAAAGGGAGCTGACAAAGTTGCTGGCTCGAAGTCCCCCTTTTCAAGGGGGATTTAGGGGGATCGGACGAAGAACTCGCTAAACACGTACGTTTTTGTGCTTAACGCGTTTGTAAGCCGCTATAAAAATCCCCACTCTTCGAAGTGGGGAATGATCGATTATCCAAGAACTGGGATGTGCAGAAATTAAATCTGGAAGACGAACCTCCAAGACATTTCCAAAGAAACCCAAAGAGAACCTAGGTTGTGGCTCGAACGGTCTGCTGTCCTGACATGGATGCAGGCTTGGATGCGTTTTCTGCCTGGGGGTCAACGGCTGTAAATTCGATATGGTTTAGCAGCGTTGTTACAAACGCAAAGAGTAGAAAAGGAAGCGACAACACCAGGATGAGACCCACTGTCGCGAGAGCGTAAATCGGACGGCTCGCCCCCATTAGTGCAAGTGCCGCAGCTAGGCTGATGAAGATGACGCCCAGCCATATAATGATTTGACCGTAAATGTCTCCAAATGCAAGTGTGCAGGCGACACGGTAACGCTGAATATTATTCATAAGTTTGCCCCACAGTAATCCGCTAGTGTGTTTTAGAGTAAGGGATATTGCCAAGAGAAAACGACTTAACTTCGATCTTCTTAAGATAAGTGCAACGGTTGTTGATGTTTGTTTACCTTTGTTTGCGTTTTATAGCGCGATGTGTGTCGAGCCAGAATGGCGATCAGGATGGCGATGACGATTGTGCCGTGACCCATACAGCCGTTTTTACGCTTGACGCGATCGCACACCACCATCGCCCAATCCGCTGTAGCTCAAAAGTGTTTTCTCTAAAGTGATTTTTCTAAAAGTGATTTTCTCAGGTGATTTTCTCAGGTGATTTTTTAAGGTGATTTTCTAAGGTGATTTTTTAAGGTGAGTAAAGAGCGGTTACGACTGGGAGGATAAGACTGATGGGCGATCGCCATCTGTTGTTTTACAAGCCCTATGGAGTGTTGACGCAGTTTTCTGAGGAGCGTGAGTCAAGTGAGCAACATGAGCGTGAGACAAACGATAAGACAACAAGCGAGCACGAGCCTTCTGAACGACTGACGCTAAAAAATTTCATTCCTGTAGAGAATGTCTATCCAGCCGGACGTCTCGACCGGGATAGTGAAGGCTTGCTTTTGCTCACCAGTGATGGACGGTTGCAGCACCAACTCACAGACCCAACATTCGCCCATCCTCGGACCTATTGGGTTCAAGTTGAGCGCATTCCTGACGATCAGGCGCTTCAGAATCTGAGAAGCGGCGTCACCATCAAAAACTACACCACCCGTCCGGCTCAGGTCACACGCCTTCTTGAGGAACCGTCCGTTCCGCCTCGCACGCCTCCCATTCGCTACCGAAAATCAGTGCCGACCGCATGGCTAGAACTGACGCTGACCGAAGGCAAAAATCGTCAAGTGCGTCGCATGACGGCTGCGGTTGGGTTTCCAACGCTGAGACTGATACGAGTGGCGATCGCCCATCTACGGCTTGACGGCTTATCTCCAGGGCAGTGGCGCGACATTACCCCAGACGAACTTCAGCAATTTAGAAGAACTGGCGATCGATACACGCGAAACAAACGACGATCTCGGCAACCTAAACACTTTAGACGACCAGTATGACGACAATCGGAGTCTGCCCAGAGTTCTGCACACCGCTCTACAGGCAGAATGCCGGAATTTCCACACACTAAGCCCGTCCTTATATCTTGATTTTTAGACAATCCGTCCCACAATGTCTTGCGTTGTCTATCAAATGGGCAAACTGGAATTGATTCAGCGAAGGCTGGCGTCGGGTCATGCCCATTTTTGGGGAACCGAGCATATCTGCTATTATGCATACCTGCATATGCGACAGAATGAGCCATATCGATGAAAAGAGACGTACGCTAGAACAAGAGATATCAGAGAAGATCCAGCCTTTAACGAAGGTGACTCCGATATCTCGTTTCAAATCGGTACGAGCGTTCAATCAAGCACTTTTTTGTGAGATTGAATCTTTTACCCTTAGGACGTGACCAAGGGCAAGTCAAGATGATTCGTTGTCTGCAGTGTGAGTTCGAAAATCCTGATAACCACAAGTTCTGTCAGAACTGTGGCTCGATTTTGCAACGGGCAAATAGTCACAGCACGGATGCAGAAAGTCCTAAAGAGAAAGCTCTTGAAGTTGTGGAGCGTCAACCCTGCCAGGTTTCGATGGATCAGGGTTCTATGGATGAGGGTTCTGTCAATCGCCCCTCTCATGCAGAAGCATTTAGTTTAGATCTATCGTCAACGACCGATCCTCTCGACCAGCCCGAAACCAAGGTTCCACTCGAACACCCTCCATCAAAGATTCAACGGGAGCCCTTTGACTCTACTGTCCCATTTGAGGTGGAGAATGGTGACATCCCTCATGTTGAGGAGAAGGGGGCGGAGGAAAGTCCGGTCGAATTCCCTGCATCGGCGTCTTCACCTGAGCCTTCTTTGGAGGGGACTCCTCCCTGGCTCGCCATTCTATCGCTCAATGATCCTCTGGATGCTGAATTTTTTGACCCGGCAGTGGTTGATTTGGCGGCAATTACCGATTTGCTGCAACAGCGTGCGATCGCCCTTCAAGAGCGCGGATATCTGGATGACAACCAGCGCTATCGGATCGGCAAATGCCTGCTGAAGACCCCAGAAGTTCATCACAGCATCATCGCGCCCTACTTAGAAATCTCAATTTTTGACGAGAAGCCGAGAGAACTTTCTCAGATTGATTTGCTGCTCAATCAGTCATCAACGGACACAACTGAGCCATGTATGGAGCAAGATTTCAATGATGTCGGTGACTCCGAACCGTCTGCTTCTACTGTTTTTGATGCGGATGACTCTGATGTCAATCTATTCGAGGTGTCTGACTCTGAATCGAAGGGGTCTGTGACGGATGATTCTGATAATTCTAAGACGGACGGTTCTGAATCAGATATTTCTGACTCAGATGCTTCTGAAACTGCTCCAGTCGAGGCCACAGCGACTCAGGCCGAACGCTTTGCTGCAAACCTTCCAGTCAGCCTATGGGAAGACCCTTCTGGAGAGGGAGAGACTGATATTCTCGCGGGGTCTCAAAACACTGATGCCTTCTCTAATGGAGAAGATGGTGGTGACGTTAAAACGGTTGAGTCGGAAGATGATGATTTTTCTGAAAATGCAACGGTGTTAGAGGCCCGTCGAGCGGCTTCAGCCCTCGAATCAGCCCAGGCGATCGCCTCCTTCACGCCTCCAGGGCGATCGGTTGAGTCGAGCAAAATTCCAAGCCTCGCGGCAGTCTATTTAACGGTGCAAGACGAGTTCTATCCCTCGTTGCCCCAAATTCATGATGCCTGGATGACCGATGATGTATCCGTGATTGTTGTGGAGAATCGAAAGGTCCTACAAGGTCTGGATGACGCGATTCAGATGCCTCAAACAACACCGCTCCAGGTTCTTCATTGGTTTCATGAAATGACAGAACTGTGGGCGGTTCTCCAGCCGAGGCACTATCATCAAAGCTTGCTCGACCTGGAAAATCTCCATCTGGATGAAGACCAAATTCTCTGCATCACCTGTTTGTATCGCCCGTCAAAACAAACTGAAATTTCTCTCTTGGCCCTGGGAGAACTTTGGCAGTACTTACTGCACATGAGTCCACTCAAGTCCAATGAAGACTTGATCCAACTCAGCCAGAATCTAGCGACGGGAGACATTGACTCGATTGATGATTTGCGGTTGCGGTTGGAAGATGTTGCCATCCGCCTGAATGATGAAAGCTTCGCCACCCCGATGGGGGATGGAGCCGATCCATCAGCTCTACCGCCAGTGAATGAGGCCAGCATTGATGTCCTGTCGCAGTCGTCAGACCTTTTAATCGATTTAGATGATCGATCGGGTAATGCTCTGGGAGGAGACTTGGGGTTGTTTCCTGAAGGAGATGAAGCGCCTACGGTTGTGTTGCCGATGCGGCTTTTTCATCTAAGCGATGTGGGAGCCACGGATATTGGACGACAGCGCGACCATAACGAAGACTATTTCAGCGTCCAGTCTGAAATGCAGAAGAAGGATACGCCTGTGGGACGAAAGTTTTCGGGGCGGGGGCTGTATATTCTCTGTGATGGCATGGGCGGACATGCGGCGGGAGAAGTTGCCAGTGCCCTGGCCGTCTCCACCTTGGAGTCCTATTTTTCAGAACACTGGATCGATCGCTTCCCTTCACAAGATGAGATTCGAGACGGCATTCGGAAGGCGAATAACAGTATCTTTGAGCTGAATCAGGAGAATGCCTGCTACGGCAGCGGGCGCATGGGCACGACGCTGGTGATGATGCTGGTGGATGACATTAAAGTGGCGATCGCCCACGTGGGTGATAGTCGGGTGTATAAATTCTGTCGTCGCACAGGGCTTGAACAAATCACAGTGGATCACGAAGTCGGGCAGCGTGAAATTCAACGGGGGGTAGAACCGGCGATCGCCTATGCCCGTCCCGATGCGTATCAACTGACGCAGGCACTGGGGCCGAGAGATTCTGACTACATCAACCCAGGCATTCAAGCGCTGGAAGTGAACGAAGACACGCTGTTCATCCTGTGTTCGGATGGATTGTCAGACAACAACCTGCTGGAGCGATTTTGCGACACCCATGTAGAACCAATGCTCAGTTCTCAGGCCAATCTTTCGCATGAGTTGTCTAACCTCATTGAGTTGGCAAATCAGCACAACGGCCATGACAACATTACGGCGATCGCCGTTCGCATGAAAGTTCGTCCCAAAATACAGGGGCTTCAGTAAGGCATCGCTTTGAAGACCTCCTTAACGAGTTGGGCATGCGATACGCCCGCCCGCCCAACTTCCTGACATCCAAAGGACGATCGCCCCCTTAACTTCTATGGATAAGCAGGTTAAGATCAGTGACAATCTATAACGCTGATTAAACAATGGCCTTTATCGTTCGCTTTATTCCACCGTTTGAATTTGAGATTGAGAGCATCGTTCTGGCGGGAACTGCGCTTTGGGCTTTAGGGCTCTACCTGGGGTTTTCTCCCGTGGGCGACTGGATTACCGAGCAACTTAATCGCTGGTTGAATTACGTCGAGCGATCGCTCTACACCTCAGCAGAAGAATTTGAGCGAACCCGAAAAGGACGAGAATCGCAGAATGCTTTTCTGGCTTCATTACTCAGCATTATTCCGTTTCTGATTGCGGGAGCCCTATGCCATGTGCTGGTGGGCATCACCCTCGGGCGGAGCTGGTCGATCAGCCTGGGAATCCTGGCCTGCGTCGGTTGCGGCGTTTATGAACTGGGGCGTCGCACGGGTGAAGAATACGAATAGGGAGAAAGGTTCGATGCATGAGTTGGCAGGGAAAAGCCATCTATAGTGATGATGCTTTATCGTACTTGACGACAAGTACGATAAAGCATCAAGTAAGGCGAGTACGTCCATAAACTACCAAGTAATTTACAAGTTCCAGATCTTCTCCACCAGATCTTCTCCGAATGTTCTGAATGTGATTAGGATGGGCAGTTTCCTGAGGTAATTCTTATGAATAGGATAGGGCGATCGCCTCCCCATGTGTCATCCAAGTTCTGGGAATTGTCACTTGGCCTGTGGAGTCTTGTTAAGGGGCGATCGCATCATCTATGGTTCGGGTGACAATACACTCATCGTGGGACATTTTTGCGTTGAGAGTACCCTATGCTGACATCCACTTCAGACTTGTTAGAGCTAGCACAGCGCCATGCGTATGCCATTGGAGCGTTTAATATCTACAACCTGGAAGGCGTAAAAGCAGTCATTGATGCAGCAGAAGCGGTTCACAGCCCGGTCATGTTGCAACTCCATCCCAGTGCGTTGGCCTATGGACAGTCTCCGTTGTTAGCCCTGTGCCTTGAAGCCGCCAAAGTCTCAACGGTTCCTGTGTCGGTTCACCTTGACCACAGCATCTCCGAAACCGATATCCAAGCTGCCCTAAAATCGGGCGTGCGCTCAATCATGGCCGATGGTTCTCCTCTTTCATATCGTGACAATCTGGCCTTTACCCGACAGATGACCCAGCGTGCCCATGCCCACGGAGCCGTGGTTGAAGCAGAAATTGGGCGCATCAGCGGCACCGAAGATGGCCTCACCATTGCCGAAAAAGAAGCGAAGATGACGGACCCCGAACAGGCAGTGGAGTTTGTGCGAATGACGGGGGTTGATGCCCTCGCCGTGACCATCGGTAATGTTCATGGAGAATATAAACGCCCGCCCCAACTCGACTTTGACCGATTAACAAAGATTCGATCCCTGATTTCCATTCCCCTCGTCCTGCATGGAGCATCGGGATTACCCAAAGGCATGATTCATCAGTCCATTCGTCTGGGAGTGTGTAAGTTCAACGTTAATACTGAAGTGCGGCAAGCCTACATGAAGGCCGTGCGAAGTCAGACGTGCGGCATTGAAGGGACGGATTTATTGGACGTGTCTAAGGCGGCGATCGCCGCCATGCAGCAGGTGATTACAGATAAACTCCGGCTGTTTGGATCGGTCGGTAAAGCTCGCTTGCACCAGTCTCCTTATCCTGTGACCACACGCCCACCCATGCTGAATCTGTGAAGCACTGGTTT
>JAYKJC010000113.1:0-9004 GCA_035285885.1 Leptolyngbyaceae cyanobacterium
TCTGGCGAAACCGAAGTCTGCTCCTCGTTTCTGCCCGGAGTCGCAGGCATCAGTTCTTGAAAGGATGCGGTGGAGTTGAGTGTCCAACGGTGAGGCTTGGATCGCTCATCGAGAAGGGACTGGACAATCACCCGACGCATCCGGTTCAGCTCACTCACGGGCACCATCACCTCGCCTTCGAGGTGGGTGTTCAACGTCTCCAGTTGAAACGGCGTGTTTCCCAGTCGCCCCAGTTGAGTGCTGAGAATGTCGGTATTCAAGGGACGAGAGTGAGCTTGGGCCAGGGGCATGGCGGAGTTGACCTGAACCGTATGTCCGTCTGAGTCACGGGCAATGACGGTCAGCGGTTGATCCACTGCACCATAGACTTCAAGAATGAGAGTATCGCGGTACTGGGGGGTGGGGGTGTCGATGGTTTTGCGAATCTGCCGATCCAGGTCGGGGTCGCTGGTCTTCCAGAGGCGATCGCCCACCTGTACCCGTCGCCAATCAATCGCATCTTTTCCGAAGGTCACGGCGGTCAGGTTTCCGTGGGAAGAGACCCCATACACGCGCCCCCCTTCTTCTTTCTGGTCGGGATGTCCCTGGTCAAACACCACCCCATCCCCCGGTTTAAGCGGAGCCTGGAGATCAATCAAAATCTCAGGAGACGAGAACCTGGAGGTCTTGTCTATGTTCTTGTCTGGGTGCTTGCGAGAGCGGCGCGGCTGAGAGGATTGCGGGTGTTGAGGCGTGCGAATGTCTTTAACTGTCCCCAGATACACGCCTCGCTTCTTACCAAACTGGGCATGGACGAGCGCTTGATTATCAATGCCGTTGAACCAGCCCGAATAGAGTCCCCGAGAAAAGGCCATCTCCAGGGTGTAGCGATCGCCCTCCGACACCGACCAGGACTCCGCTTCTGATCGCACCGCATCCAGGGCTTCTCGATAGACGCGGGTGACGCTAGCCACATACTCCGGCGATTTTAGCCGACCTTCAATCTTGAGGCAGGCGACCCCTGATTCCACCAGCTCCGGCAAGACAGACAGTCCCGATAGGTCTTGGGGACTGAGGAGATAGCGGCGTTGATTCATCTGCGCATCGCGCGTATCGCCCAAATCAACGGGTTTCCCATCAGCAATCAGCTCATAGGGCATGCGACAGGCTTGGGCGCACTCCCCCCGGTTGGCCGAGCGTCCGCCCAAAGACTCACTGGTCAAACACTGGCCAGAATAGGCCACACACAAGGCTCCATGCACAAACACTTCCAGCGGCATCGAGAAATTCGTGTCAGCCAACTGCTGCTGAATTTTGGTGATTTCTTTAATGGAACACTCCCGCGCCAATACCACGAGCTGACACCCCAGAGACTCGGCAAACGCCACTCCCGCCGCACTCGTAACGGTCATCTGAGTTGAGGCATGAATCGGGAAATCAGGCGATAGGTGACGAATCAAGCGGCAGATGCCCACATCTTGAACAATGACTGCATCGACGCCTGCGGAAATCATGCTGCGAAGATACTGCTCGGCTTCTGCCAACTCTTCGGTGAAAACGAGCGTGTTTAGCGTGACGTAGCCTTTCGCCCCTCGCTGATGCAGAAACGCCATGAGGTCTGGCAAATCGGCTTCGGTGAAATTTTCTGCCCGCATTCGCGCATTGAAGCGATCCAGCCCGAAATAGATGGCGTTGGCTCCGTTCTCAATAGCCGCCCTGGCACACTCCCAATTTCCGGCAGGGGCGAGCAGTTCTGGGAGAGAAGGCTGAGGCTGACTCGGTGAGTGGAGTTTGGGCGTAGATGCCTGCTGCGCGACAGATGGGGATGGGCGATCGCTACTCATAGGTGTTGACGTGCGAGGTTACTTCGGATCTGGAGAAGCTGCAATTCAGCCACTCAATCCAGCCCTTATCTTAGCGCTGCCGAATGGGGTATGCGTCAATAGGCCCCCCTGTCTATCGTTGAGATCACCATCAGGTGTGAGAAACGTCACATTCTATACATGATCCGAGTCCTATTGAAATATCCCTTTTCTAGCGATACTTAAATTGACTCAACTCTAGCCGAGTCATCAACAGGGAACACACGATTGACCGACACTCCTCTGCGCGGGGCTGTCGGTTTTTTTCTTTTTAAGCCTTGCCTACTCAGGCTATCGTTTCGCCCTCATCCCCTAGCCCCTTCTCCCAGGAGGGAAGAAGGGGAACAAACCCCTGTCTTAGCCCCTCTCCCGCTCTGGGCTATCCATTAGGCAAAAGTCCGCAGGACTTTTGCCTAATCTACCTTCCAGCCGATCACCAACTTCTCCTTTTTAGGATGGAGGAATGCGGGTTTGAGCGAGATCTGCGTAAAGGATAGCCCAGAACGGGAGAGGGGTTGGGGTGAGGTTGGCCTGAGTCGTGACTTTCTTGATCGTTACCTTAGCGAGTGCGCATGGCTCCCATTGTGTTTTTCCAGCGAATTTCTCGCCGCAACAGTTCTAGCGCCCGCCGATCCCCATTGGTAAACAGATTTTCGTCTACCAACGTGGTGAGAATCTGATCCATCAAGTCAGAGGCAAACTGCCCGCCACACCGCAGCAGATGGCTGTAATAGGTAAACTGGGGACGCTGATTCATGTCTTGATGAAACTGTTGCACATCGTCGTGGGACATGAGCCAGGCGGGCGTGTTGATCGGAACCACTACTTTGGGAATGCCCTGCTTTCCAAAGCAGCCCTGCTCGGTATTTTCTAAGGTCCCCACCAACACCACCCCGAGCATGGTGCGAGTTTCGCTAATCAAGTCAGGGGTGAAGAGCGGGTCTGGGTCGCTCGACAGCCGAGGCCCATTGCTGAGAAACATGGGGTTGACCAGTTGGGTGTTGTAGACGATGCCCACTGCCCAGTGGCGTCTACCTTCGTCTTCTAACCGAACGAAACTCCCGAAGCCATAGTCGTCTGCTTCTGGAGGAACCTCTGTGGAATACTGATCATCCAACTCCACCACATAATCACAATGGGAATTGGATTTGACGACTTTTCCTAACCGCATGGCGATCGCTCCTCTCCGCATGTACGAGCTAATGGAACTGTGCGCGAGGGGGATGCGTCTGCCCATCTCTAGCCGCAGTTCAATAAATTTGTACTGCTTTTAGTTCATTCTTGCAAACAAGTTCTCGTAAAATCTCAGAAAGCTAAGCGTATGGAGGGCTGTCCGCACACTCAACTCTTATCGCTTTACGCTTTTGCGCGTTCTCTAATTTCTGGTTCCCTGACTCTGGCAGGGAGCCGCTGCAGGAGCCTCCGGCTCCCGTTCAAATTGGAGCCACAGGCTCTCGCAGGCATTCCCAAGCGAGACGCTGGGAACAAGGAAACCGCTAAACAATTACGTAGCGGGGGAAACATGCTCAAACCTTAACCCGTAGGTCTATATCTCGAAAACACCCCTTATTCGTAGGCGAGGGCCACTCTCCCGCCCCCCAAATCTCGAAGGGTGATCAGCAGTTCAGAAACGTCCCGGTACTCCAGCTCCCGGTCAGCCTTGAGTCGAATATACCCGTCTGGAGTGTTGGCATAGTACTCCCGCATGGCCTCACTGAGGGCTGTTCGATCCACGGGTTCATCAGAGATGAGGATTTCGCCATCGGCATTCAAGCCAAGCACAAACGGCTCGACCGTTTCAGCTTCAGTACTGTCGGCGGCTCCATCGGCCTCAGGCGCTTCGACGGTCAAAATCGACTGGCTCGACAAACTCATGGAGATGATGATGAAAAACGTGAGGACACTCATCAACACGTCCATCATTGGCACCAGGTTGACTTCTGGAACCGTAGACTCGTTGCTGCGCTTACGTCGTCGTGCAACCATTCGATGCCTACTCCTCCTCTAGAGTGAGAGAAATGCGATCGCCCCCAATGCGCTTCATCTCAATCAAAAATTGAATCACTTCTTCATAGGGCAAGCTTTTTGCTGCTGTGATGTAGACCAACCCTTCTTCGCTGGCGTCAATGTAGGTTTGGATCTGCTGCTCTGCGTCGGGCCGCAGGGTCAGAACCTCATCCACCAGAACCTGCCCTTCTCCAGTCAGCCTGACAATCAGCGGCGGCGGGGGTTCTTCTAAAGTATCGGTTTCTGGAGGCGGCGCATCCGATCGGGCTGGGAGCTGCACGTTGACCCCCTGGGATTCTCCAAGGGTCATGGTAATCATGACGAAGAATGCCAGGATTCCCAGCATGACGTTCAGCATGGGAATCAAGTTCACGGAAGGAATCGGGACGTCAGCTTTGTTCTTCAGACGCATCGGACTGATCTCTGAGGAGTGAAATTAAATACCTTGAACAATACTCAGGTAGTGGGACGAGCCTAGCCTCGTTGCACCACCTCAATCGGGCTTCATTTACGAGACAGACGCTGGATAGCCTTCAGCCCTGCCATCGACCTGAGCAGACTCGTACCAGATTTGGCGATAAATCAGCTCTAGCTCACTCCCCACTGCTGAGAAGTAGTCCACCTGGCGAGACTGAAGGGTGAGAAAGATGCGGAAAAAGATGAGAGCGACGATTGCAACGACCATTCCTGCAGCGGTGGTGATCAATGCCTCACCAATACCAGCGGCGGCGGCGGTGGCCTGTTCGCCCGAGCCCCCACTGCCAATGTTGAGGTTATTAAAGGTGAGAATCAGACCCGTTACGGTTCCCAACAGTCCCATCAGGGGAGCCAGCGCCACCACCGTTTCCAGAAACTTGTCGCCTTTGCGCATGACGACAAATTCTTTGTCTCCTGCCGCCTCCAGCGCCAACTGAAAAGTCTCTGGGCTAGGCTTTTTGAGGCTGAGGGGAGCCAGAAGAAACCGACCGATGGGAATCGATTGCGCCTGTTCGGCGATCGCCCTTGCTTCTTCTAAACTCACCCGAGCAGCAGCCATCACATCTTGCACGACCTGGCTCTCTCGACTCAGCAGACGATACCAAAACCATCCCCGCTCCAGTGAGGTGGCGATCGTTAAGATAGACAGCCCAACCAGGGGAACCATGACCGGGCCACCTTTCACTATCAGATCAAAAATTGGAAATTCCATACACCAAGGAACATTCAGTACATCAACCCGAGCAACGAAGACTGCCTGCATGTGCAATCCTGGACAGCATCACTTTGGAGAACCACCTTAGAGCGTCACTTTGTAGCATCACTCCAGAGAACTACCTGCATCCGTTCACCGCAGTTGAATGAAACGGACATTGCTCCACACAAGCACTGTCACACTTGACGCAATTGCAACTCACTACCAAGGAGTTTAGCAACGCACCCCTGCCAGGAACACAGCGATTGACTGCCGTTTCTTCGTGTAGAATACCTGAATATTTTTGGGAGTTGGTTAAGAGAAGATGATCAAAAGGTTGTCAGCGGGCTAAGAATCCACATCAACTTCCAAGAAACCCAATCCCTGACTAGGCTGATGTCTGAAGGAGTTCTCTCACTTCGTTATCCGTCACTTGCTCAAAGTTGTCGTACCAGGTGCCGATGGCGTAGAGGTCAGTCGGCGTCAGCAAGCAGACCAACTCGTCAACCTCTTGCTTCAGGCGATGGCTCACCATCGGGGGCGCAACGGGCACGGCAACCACTAATTTCTTAGGATTCCGCTGACGCAGACAGCTGATGGCCGCTTTCAGCGTAGACCCTGTAGCAATGCCATCATCCACCAGAATGATGATGCGATCCTGCAAATCCAGAGACGAATGAAGTTCTAAATCATCGCTGACGGCATAGTCACAACAGCCACTGTAGAGATTCTCTCGACGTTCCAGTTCTTTTTGCTCTTCTAGCGTCACGGCCTGAATCGCTGCCGAAGAAATATGGAGCCGTTCAACTACGTCTTCGTTCAACACTCGGATGCCCCCTGAGGCGATCGCCCCCATCGCCAGCTCTCTATGTCCAGGCACGCCTAACTTGCGCACCAGGCACACCCCCAGAGGGGCATTCAGCACCCGTGCAATTTCAAAGCCAACGGGAACGCCTCCACGGGGCAATGCCAATACAATCACCTCAGCCTGATTTGCGTAGCTTGCCAACGCAGACGCCAAAAGACGACCCGCTTCGGCCCGATTGGTAAAACGATAATGGTCGGAATGTGTCATGACTGTCTCCTATACCGGAGTGTGATGGTAACAAAGGTAACCACCGTCAGGGGAATGACAAAGGTCACCAAAACGCGACTAAAGACAGGGAGGCTATCGTGATTGATGGCATCAAGAATTAAGTAGGCTGTATATGCCGCATAGTATCCAAGAAATAACGCTCCCTCCCACCGTCGAATAATGTTGCCTGTAAAGAAGATGGGCAGACAGGCGACGGCAACGGCCACCATAACGGGAATATCGAAATTAATAGCTGCGGGAGAAACATCCACCCCGTTGGGAGCCAAACACCCAGCCACACCCAGCACCGCAAGAATATTGAAGATGTTGCTACCCACCACGTTGCCAACGGCGATGTCGCGTTCTCCGCGCAAGCTGGCAACAACCGAGGTGGCTGCTTCGGGCAAGGATGTTCCCAAAGCGATGAGGGTCAAGCCAATTACGAGTTGACTGACGCCAATGGCCGTGGCGATCGCCACGGCTCCATCCACCAGCCACCGCGACCCCAGAGTCAGCAAAAGAATGCCCATTGCAATGAGCGCGATATTCACGCACCACGATTTTAAGGAAGATGGTGTTTTTTCTAGCGCCTGGAGTTCTTCATTGTCTAAAACAGAACCATTTCCTCGCATGCTTTGGTAGAAGAGAAATGCTGTGTAGATGACTGCTCCGGCAACCAAGACTATGCCTTCTACCCGACTGATACGATAGTCCAGCCCCATCATCATCAGAATGAGTGACACCCCAATCATGATGGGGACATCAAGTTTAATCAACTGCTGCGCCACAAAGAGCGGCGTAATCGATGCAGACAGGCCGAGAATGAACAGCACATTGAAAATATTGCTGCCCACAATATTTCCAATGGAGATGGCTTCATAGTTAGAAAAGGCAGACTGAATACTCACCGCCATTTCAGGAGCACTCGTGCCATAGGCGACCACCGTCAGGCCAATCACCAAGGGAGAGATGCCGAGCATGGCTGCTAACTGTGATGCTCCCCGGACAAGCACTTCAGCACCCGCCACAATTAAACCCAGACCAACAATTAACAGCACCATCGTCATGATGCTCATGGATGCTCCTTTATTACCAATTCAATGCAGTTCCTCGAGGTGGCATTTACAACGCTATGAGCGTTGGTTAAGTGCAGGTATGTGGAGCGCGGCGCGGCCCACACACCTGTTTTTGTGCCTAACGCGGTTGCAAGCCGCTAGATATGGGGTATTTAACCGTGGAGAAGATATTTAGTTTCTCGAAAACCCCTGAATCTTCCGCTGGTGCTATGCACAGCCCCACTCTATTCCCTGTATAGCCCTACGGGTTAAGGCTTGAGCATGTTCTCCCCGCGTAGTACTTGTTTAGCGTAGCAGTAGCACCGAAGATTCGGGATTTAGCCCCCCTTAATCCCCCCTTCGCAAGGGGGGAAATGCCTGCTCTCCCTTGCGAAGGGGGAGTTAGAGGGGGTCACGCTAAACATATACCCCGCTTAGCGGGGGGAACATGGTGATTGAACGTCTTAACGCAAAAGCGTAAAGCTATAAAGGGTGAGTAATTGACTATCATACTGTGTTAGCGCACCTACCGTCTTGCTGAAACCACGGTGCGCCATTCGATGAATAGGGCGGGTTTCGCATAAGTTGTATTGCTATGCCCCATGAAACATAGATTTCGACCTATGATCGAAAAGATTGAATTCGCGAGGTATCGAGACATTTTCTATGGTCTCTAGCTCTGACGCTTTATCTTCACCATCGTTATCCAAAGTCCCCTGGCATGCCATTGATTCCCCTGACATTCTGAACCGACTGGAGAGCGATCGCACGTCTGGTCTGTCTGAACCGCATGTTCAAGAACGTCTGCGTCACTATGGCTCCAATGAATTAGAGGAAAAAGGCGGTCGCAGTTCTTGGGTGATCATCATCGACCAGTTCAAGAACGTGATGCTCCTGATGCTGATTGCGGTTGCTGTCGTGTCGGGCATTCTGTCGATTCGCAATCAAGAATTTCCAAAAGATGCGATCGCCATCATGTTAATCGTGGGGCTGAACGGCGTACTGGGCTATTTACAAGAAAGCCGTGCCGAAAAAGCGCTGGCTGCCCTCAAGCAGATGGCTGCACCGAATGTGCGGGTGATTCGAGGCGGGCAGGTCAAAGAGGTGGATGCGCGATCGCTCGTTCCGGGAGACATTATGCTGCTGGAGGCGGGGGTGCAAATTTCAGCCGATGGTCGGCTGCTAGAGGCGTCGAACCTGCGAGTGCGGGAGTCGGCCTTGACGGGAGAAGCTGAGGCGGTCACGAAACAATCCGCAGCCATTCTGCCCGAAGAGACCTCCATTGGCGATCGCACCAATCTGGTGTATCAGGGCACAGAAATCGTTCAAGGTCGCGGCACTGCCGTGGTGACCCAAACGGGGATGACCACTGAGTTGGGGCGCATTGCCACCATGCTGCAATCGGTGGAATCAGAACCCACGCCCCTTCAACGCCGCATGACGCAGCTCGGCAATGTGCTCGTCACGGGCTCGTTAGTTCTAGTTGCGCTGGTGGTGGGGGGCGGCATTCTGAGTGCAGGGTGGCAGCAGTTTGAGCAGTTGCTCGAAGTGTCGCTCAGCATGGCGGTGGCGGTGGTTCCAGAAGGACTCCCGGCGGTGATTACGGTGACATTGGCGATCGGCACCCAGCGGATGGTGCGTCGCCATGCCCTGATCCGGAAACTGCCCGCCGTTGAAACCCTTGGGTCTGTCACCACGATTTGTTCAGACAAAACGGGCACCCTCACCCAAAACAAAATGGTCGTGCAGGCCCTTCGGGTCAGCAACGAGTCTTTCTCGGTCACGGGGAACGGGTATGAACCGGAGGGCGACTTCTATCCCGCCTCATCCGAGTCAGCATCAGGATCGCATGACG
>JAYKJC010000114.1:0-7666 GCA_035285885.1 Leptolyngbyaceae cyanobacterium
CCGACTCAAAATCTATACAAGAAAATCGCCACTAATAATTTCGAGAAACAATCTCAAGAAATTATTTTAAGTTCCCGTAGAGTGCTGCACTTTGGAATTTTAGATTCTGTGACTCTCAACACAGAACATCTTCATCTATCTCTACTAGGGTAATAGTACTAGACTGGAATGGTATATCTTATTTCTCTTAGCAGAACTAGACTAATTGCAAAGAATAGAAATACTTCAGCAGGGATCTGCTCACTCATAGCTAAGTTTCTTTGCCGCGAGTCACTTGAGTAACTGGCATGCGTTTTATCCCTTAGCAAGCATTTTTAGAAACGTGAAGAAGAGATGGGGAACAGAAACATGCTCAGCATGTTTCTGTTCCCCATCTCTTCTTGAACTTTTTCCAAATTATTCTTTTTGGAGATAGAAAAAACAGATGCAGTCGTTTCAGCAGCTAAACCACCCAGAGTGGCGGCTATCCTAAAAATCCAAGCATGTCCTAATTCGAAGAATTAGTTACCAACTGAAACAGTCAAGCTAGATTCTTCTAATCACCTAACTTACACTTAACTCCCATAACGCCAGCGAGCGCGGTATCCTCGATTATCAATATGCGTAAACGAGCTAGCACTTGCGAGTCCGCCACGAGTGCCCCACCAGGGATCTAGCCGTCGCTGCACTTCAGCTGTCGAAACGCCAGCAATCTTGAAGTCTACCGCACCTCCCGTCAAGTGACGGCTCCGGCTGGCTCCTCCCACGCGACGGTTTGACACCGGATCACGATACCAGGACGTTACGACGATGGGACGGTTTCCAAACAGCTCACGAACTTCCTGCATGGTGTCCGCAATTTTCAGAACGTTGACGACGATATCCTTGCTTACGGGAATTCGTGTTCCATTCTTTGTGGCTTCTTGCCAGGTAAAATTGCCGCCTGGCAAGATGGGATCGAGCAGGTAGAAAGTGCTCCGATATCCGGGTAATCGGAAGCCCCCCGTCCGTTCTGGTGGCGGTTCTGGGTCTTCTTCATCGCTGGGATTGTTGTCCTCTTCATTTCCTTCTAGAACAATATGCTCCGAGAACACGTACCAGGAATCTTTTTGGGTCTGGCCCACAGGTGCAGAAAATTGCACTAAGACGTGCTTAAACGGGGCATCTTCTGCTTTCAGAACTTCGAATTCTGCCCCTTGTTGAACGAGTATCTTCTCGTCATCTGACAATTCTCGGGCTTGTTTCGTCCGTTGCTTAAAAAGGGTGTCACTGGTTACGGTCAGTTTCTTCATAGGAAAACTCCAACTGGATCGTTGAATGATGCATTGTGCCAACTGAATCTCATCCAATTCTTTCAACAGAATTCTATGAGTTCTATTAAAGAAAGCGATGGTTCAATCATGCTTGAAATGGAATAACAGTCGTGCAGAAATCAGCTCCGTGCTCGGCATCATCAGGCATGCTTTAGTAGGCTTGCCGTCATGCCTGTGCTGGATACACAGGCTCCCCGATTAATTTCTGAAACCGTCTTCCATTTATTTGCTCATGTGTTTGCTCATTTGGCTTAGACAAGAAAGCCTTCACTTGCATTACCTGAACCTTACAGGAAAAACAAGGCCATATCTTAAAACCTATCTTTTTTGAAAGCAATTTAGTTCCAGAATTCACTTGAGCCCCTGATGGGGTAGCGTTTTGTGGCGATCGCCCCCACTTCCTTGCACGATCCACTAGGATCAGAGTCGAATAGCCTAATGTCCTGTTTTCTGATCCCTGCTGCTGATTCATCGCCCATGACGTACGAACCGCTGCATCATAAATATCGTCCTCAGACCTTTGCTCAACTAGTGGGACAGGAGGCGATCGCCACGACCTTGAGTCATGCCCTGCGCCAACAGCGGATTGCCCCGGCTTACTTGTTCACAGGGCCTCGGGGTACGGGGAAGACCTCTAGCGCACGGATTCTGGCGAAGTCTCTCAACTGTTTGCAAAGTGACGTTCCTACGGAGGAGCCCTGCGGTGAATGCGAAACCTGCCAGATGATTGCCAGGGGGGCGGCCTTGGATGTAATTGAAATTGACGCCGCCAGCAACACCGGAGTAGACAACATCCGAGAATTGATCGAGCGGGCTCAATTCGCTCCAGTGCAGTGTCGCTACAAGGTCTACATCATTGACGAGGTTCACATGCTGAGTACCGCAGCGTTTAATGCGCTGCTGAAGACTCTGGAAGAACCTCCAGGGCGTGTGGTGTTTGTGTTGGCTACGACCGACCCGCAGCGGGTGCTGCCAACCATTATTTCCCGGTGTCAGCGGTTTGACTATCGCCGCATTCCGCTGGATGCAATGGTGCAGCATTTGGGGGCGATCGCCCAGAACGAAGATATTGATATTGCCGATGATGCGCTGGAACTGGTCGCCCAAATTGCCCAGGGAGGACTGCGAGATGCGGAAAGCTTACTCGATCAGCTGAGTTTGCTGGACGGGCAGATCACCGTTGAGCGGGTGTGGGACTTGGTCGGTGCGGTGCCAGAGCGAGACTTGCTGGCGCTGGTGAAGGCGATCGCCCAGGATGACGGAACCACCGTGCTGGATCAGGCTCGACATCTGATGAACCGGGGACGCGAACCCTTGGTGGTGCTGCAAAACCTGGCGAGTTTCTATCGAGACTTGTTGATTGCAAAAACGGCGGGCGATCGCCGAGATCTGGTGACCTTAACGCAACCGACCTGGGATGCCCTCTGCGTGTTTGCTCAGATGGTGGAGATGGGCATGATTTTGCTAGGACAGCAGCATCTTCGAGAAAGCGAAGTACAGGTCAAAAACACCACCCAGCCCCGCCTGTGGCTTGAAATTACCCTGATGGGACTCCTTCCTTCGACTCTGGCAGGCATGCAGTCGTCGGGCATTGTGTCAGCGGCACCCTCTCCATCGTCTCCACCCGTCGCAGCACCCGTGATGACTCGACCCAGTGGGGCTCCAGCGGCATCCTCGGCTGTACCGTCCTCTCCGCCTACTCGCCCCATTGCTTCAACGCCCGACGAACGGGACGCAAGTGCGTCGCCTACGATGAATACCCCCTCTAACGGTGCATTCTCTAACGGTGCATCCTCTCTACCCTCTGCACCTCCTGCGAGGATGGATGACGCCGCTGCCAATGCGGATACCCCCGCAGCGACGCCCCTATCCTCGAATGAGCAGCCTTCCCCAACACCCCCTGAGGTTGTCACACCGCCTGACCCAACCACTCCGTTGGCCAACAACGCGGGTTACATCGCAGCTCAGCAAGAAAAACTCGATCAAACCTGGAGTCAGGTAATTGCCGCCATGAAGCCCCTGGCTCAAGCGCTACTAAAAGAGCATGGGTGTCTGTTGTCCTTTGATGGACGAATGGCACGAGTTGGCATTAGCTCAAGACCGTTGATTGGCATTGCCCAATCCAAGCAGCGCAACATTGAAGAAGCCTTCGAGAAGGTCTATGGCACAAAAATCGTTATTTCTCTAGAGGTCGGAACCTCACCCACCGCAGGGCGAAAATCACCGTCCGTTAAGGATGGGGGGGCAGCTTCTCTCCAAAACGTGTCAGGTAAGATACCCGATTCGGCGATCGCCCCCCCATCCTCTTCCTCACCACCGGAACCTCCGACGAATCCTCCACCCCCAACAGGACACTCCGTTGCTGCTCCGGCTCCCCAATCCAATCCCCCGGCAGTGAGTCCCGATGCAGGTGCAGCATTTCCATCGCCGACATCCGATCAGGCATCTCCAGAAGAAACTCCGGATGCACTGTCACCGAAAGGTTGGCAGCAAGAAGATGAAGTGACACGAGCCGCCAAAAGCCTGGCTCAGATGTTTAACGGGGCGATCGTCAATCTCGATGACGAAGATGATGAGAATCCCTCAGATGCGTCCTCATCGAAGGGTGAAAAGAACTCACGTTCACGTTCTTCATCGACGCGAGGTAATGGACACCGAGATACTGATGGTTCTCCAGAGTCACTTCCCGGACACCCCCCGGTAGATTTAGATTCGTTGCCCGCATCGACCCGCAAGCGACCGATTAATTTGGATGATGTGCCATTTTAAGGTGATGGTCAGGCGATCGCCCGATCAATCTCCATAAACGATCTATAAAAGAGTCGTGCAGGGCAACGGCAAGGCCAACTCTTGTAAGCGAAACCAAAACTCTTGAGCGAGAAAATCATTCTGTCCCTGTCCCTGTTGACGCTCTCTCACTTCTGTCGCCGCTTGAATGCCCGCTTGAGCATGTTGGCGATCGCACTCATTACTTGCCTCGTCGAGCGCTTGCTCATAGTTGTCTATCGCTGTGTCAAAATCACCGCCCAAAGCGGCATCAAACGCCAGCCGAAAGTATCGATCCAGGTCTGATTCTGACTCAGTTTCTTGAGGAAGCGGATTGAGGGGTCTCGGTGGGTCAGGAAACGTCGAACCCATCAACAGAACTGGAATAACCCCCCAAACAAACAGGTGCTTTTTCATTATCGAACTCAGCCTCTTCACGAGTGTCCTCTAGTGACCTGAGCCATTGTAGCCCTTAAATTTAATTCCTACAGCGCTATGTACGTTGGTTAAGTACAGTTGTGTGGGGCGAAGTGCGCCCTACACAACTGTTTTTGTGCTTAACGCGGTTGCAAACCGCTATATCACCCTGTCACATTCGTCATGCCTTGAGCATCAACCTGGGTTGCAGCCGTACTCAGATCGTTGTTTTGCCCACCTGCGTTGCTTAGATACGTGGCGATCGCCGCACTCAGATCACCGCTAGACGCACCCGAGTATCCTGGCAAAATGTACTGCGATCCAGCCACCTGGTTCAAGACAACTCCCGTTCCAGCGGTGCGAATGAAATACTCATTCAAATCGAATGTGACTGTAGAAGTGTCATTGGCATGAATGACAATGCCGTTCTCTGTCGTTTCAAAGCCGTCTGTAATAATTTGGAAGTTTTGTCCATCACCGTTTAAGGTTAGCTGCACCGTTGAATCTCCATTTGCTGTGATGCTGATTCCCGTCTCTTCAATAAACCGGCCAGATGCTCCGAAATCCGTATTGGTGATGTTGGCGACCAGCGTGGGGCTGCCAACGGTGGCCGTGCTGAGGGATAGACCCGTTGTTGCATTGAGGATAGAGGTCTCAGTTACATTGAACGTACCTGCCACGGCGGTTCCTAGAATTGCCGCTCCGCCAACATCTTCAATTGATCCTCCATTAATCGCGAAATTGCCAGAGTAGGTATCCAAAACAACAGCGTCTGTTCCGATATTGCCAATGTTGATGTTGCCAATCGTAACGTCTGCGGTTGAGTTATTAATGTAAATCGCGTTGGCAGCAATTGGAGTTGAGTCAGAAACTGACACTGCCCCCAAATCAATCGAACCGCTCGTATCTGTAAACACAATGCCTATTGCAGTGATTCGGTTCGACGTGGTCACTGCATTAAGGTTGAGATTCGTTGCAATTCCATCCAGGTCAAGGGCACTGCCGCCTTTAACACTGATGTTGCCCTGGGTTGTAGTGATCGTCCCGCCCCCAGCCGCGACGATCCCACTTCCGGCTGTGTTCTCAGTAATGTTAAGCGTGCCAAAGGTAAAGGAGGCTCCGGTGTTATTCAGTAAGTTAACGCCTGCACCACTATCAGAAATTGCGGTGTTCCCAAAATTAAACATGGAGCCAGAGCCAGAGTTCTGAATATCAAGCCCACCTGAAGCATTCGAGATCCTTGTGCCCAGACCCGTTGAGCTGACGCGGAGATGGCTACCAGTGGTAGACACTGCATCTAAACGAACCGCTGCCCCTCCGCTACTGCTCAAACTCGTGAGTTCATCAAACTCTGCATCCAGGGTTCCCGTCGATAGATCTAGAAGGCGACCATTGTCGGTAATGATCGTATCCCGAAGGATGAGGGTGCCGAAGTTGTTTCCGCTAATGCCAATCCCATCATTGGTATTACCCGTGTTGCCAATGGTGATGCCGTAAATCTGGTTATCGGCTGCAAGCGTAATGCCATTGCCCCCCGCTTGGGTATTCTCAAGAATCGGATTGGCTCCCCCCAGGGTCGGCAAGCCGTCTCCACCTCCTAACGCGCCATCATAGGTGCGTCCGGTTAGCGATTCCAGGAACGGCTGCAACGTTCCTGGGGTTCCTTCGCCAATGAGAACCTGGTTATCTTGCAGCGTTAGACCATTGGTATAGTTCGTACCTGTGCCAGCAATGTAGATGTAGTCTCCCGTTCCTGGACTGCCTGTGCCATCGTTGACAGCGTCAAATGCCCCCAATGAGTTGAAGGGGGAATCTTCGGACCCATCCCCATTGACGGCCTCGCTGTTGTCAATAAACCAAACGATGTCGTCGATCGTGATGTCAACCTGCCCCGTCTGGGTGCCAAACCCGTTCCCCATGGTGTAGTAGAAGGTATCTGTTCCGGTGAATCCAGTGGCTGGGGTAAAGAGGAAGCTACCGTCAGTGTTGAGCAGAACAGTGCTACCGTTGGAGGTGGTGATGGTTTCGATGCCATCGACCGTTTTGCCATCGGTTGTATCCGCGTCCCCGTCAAAGCGAGTGATCCTGATCTCGTCTCCGGCATCATTTCCCAGAACCCCATTGGCAGAATCAATGGTCATGACGATGTTGCCAATGGCGGTATAGGCATCGTCAACGGCAGTGGGGCGATCGCCCACAGCTAAGGTCACCGTTGCGGTGCTTGGGGCAACCACCCCATTATCAAGTTGATAGACAAACGTATCTTCTCCAGTAAACGAGACCCCGCCAGAAGGACTGGGTGGCGTGTAGTTAAAGCTTCCATCACCATTGACGGTTAGCGTGCCCCCGTTGGCGGTTGCTCCTGCGGTGCCCACCGTTGTATCTGCGGTACTTGCTCCAAAGAGAGTTAACGATGCGATGGGAAACCCGATGGTGTCATTCGTCAGCAGATCAGTCGTGCCGTCGGGAACGGAGAGGAGGGTGTCAAGAGGCGTATGGTACGTATCTCCAGGGCTACTGGCTGAGGTCACCGTGTCATCGACAGCGACGGGGGTTTCTCGTACCTGAATGCTGACCGTTCCGATGTCATTGCCAATCGTATTGCTGATTTGATAATCGAAGGTATAGTTACCCGTCAGGGTGGGGTTCGTCATGCTAAAGCTGCCGTCATCATTGACGGTGAGGGTTCCGCCAGCCATCGAGACAGATGCTCCAAAGGAGTTGTCACCGGCACCACCCCCCAGGCTACCGCCGCCAAAAGTGGCGATCGCCCCCAAATCAGGGCTTCCCAAATCATCATTATCTAAGAGATCATCCGCATCCCCCGTTACCTTACTCAAGGTGTTGGTGACTAAAATATGATAGGTATCATCTGTGGCGATAGGAGCAGATTCAAGGACGACATCAATACTCGCTGTTTCGGTGGCCGCACTAAAGGCTGAGGTGTCGCCTGGAGTGGACGCATTAACGCCTGTTGTACCGGATGCCAATCCATCGCTGGCATCCCACGCATGGAAGGTTATTCCTGGGTCAATCATGCCGTTAAACACACCATCCGGCAAGAATCGGATGAAGGCACTGGTATCGAGTACCACAGCGCTGCTGCTGGATACAGACCCGAAGGCTATCCAGGAAGTACCGCTGTTGGTTGAGAACTGCCAGGTGCCGTTCGTGTCGTCTACCGCTGTGAC
>JAYKJC010000115.1:0-5054 GCA_035285885.1 Leptolyngbyaceae cyanobacterium
CAAACCGCAGATAGGTTAGAACACACCAGAAGGTTGTCTAAGAAGCCTTTCCTTCTGCCTTTCAGAGGGTGTTTTAAAAGTCGCCTTTGTCATTCTGAGAGGAGCGAAGCGCAACGAGGAATCTAGGTTTTGAGCCTTTACGCCGAGATGCTTCACTCCGCTATTGCTCCGTAGCGCCGATGGCGCGGCTTCGCCAACAGCATGACATTCAATACTTTTCAAACACCCTTTCACCAGAGGAGTTCAAGTTTTTTGTCTATCGTCGCTCACTTCAACCGATAAAACGGCTTTTTAACCACGGAGGCGGGGTAGGCTTTCCCACGAATTTCGACCTCCAGTGCTTGCCCAATTTTGCCCAACTCAGGAGGAACATAGGCCAGGGCAATGGGATGTTCCAAGGTGGGGGAGAGGGTGCCGCTGGTGATGATGCCGACGTGCTTCCCTTCAAATAGCACGGGATACTCGTGACGGGCGATCGCCCGTCCCTCCATCTTCAACCCCACGAGCTTTCGAGGTGCCCCATTCTGTTTCTGCGCCTCAATTACGGCTCTCCCAATAAACTCATCCTTGTCATCCAGGTGAATCAGCCAGTTGAGTCCCGCTTCAACCGGGCTGGTGGTGTCATCAATGTCCTGTCCATACAGCGCCATCGCCGCTTCGAGTCGGAGGGTATCCCGTGCGCCCAATCCACAAGGCGTAACGCCAGCGTTTAGGAGCGATCGCCACAGTTGAATGCCCGTATCGGGCTCCATCATCACCTCAAACCCATCTTCACCCGTATATCCCGTCCGTGCGAGAAATCCAGGTTTACCCAGTACCGTTCCTGTGATGTGCCCAAATCGCGCCACAGCACCCAGGTCTTCCTTGACACACGCTTGCAGGTGTTGGACGGCATCAGGCCCCTGCACTGCAATCAGCGCATAGTCTGGGGACAGATCCCGAAACTGTAGGGAAGAAGTGTCGAGATGCGCCAACAGCCACTCTCGATCCTTGTCCGTTGTTGCGGCATTGACGATCAGCTTCACATGGTCAACTCCCCCATCATCGGTGTATTCGTAGTAGATGATGAGGTCGTCAATGATGCCGCCAGACTCGTTTAGCAGCACGGTGTACTGCGCCATGCCGGGAGTCAGTCGATTCAAATCAGACGGGACAAGCGATTGGAGTTGGGCGATCGCCCCCGGTCCGATCAACGTAAATTTTCCCATATGAGAAATATCGAACATCCCCGCCGACGTTCGGACGGCATGATGCTCAGGCTTAATGCCACTATACTGAACGGGCATCTGCCAGCCCGAAAAGGGCGTCATTCGGGCTTTTTGTTCGCGGTGAAGCTCATATAAGGGCGTCGTCAACAGTGCTGTTCCGCTTGCATTCTTTCCGTCGGCCAATGGGGTCACCTCTCATTCAACAGGGCATCTCATTGCTAAGCATAATATGCTAATGGCTGTGACACCCGTTGCATCATTCTTGCAGGTAGGAACTATAGTGGGCGAGAACACCAGAAAACGCCGAATTTTTGAGGATATGGGAGTTTTAGAACTATGCGTGTCGTGCTTCAGCGCGTTCGATCATCTCACGTCACGGTAAACGGGCACGTCATCGGAAAAATTGGACGCGGACTCAACGTGCTGGTGGGCATTGCCGCTGACGATACCCAGGCCGAACTAGAGTGGATGGTGCGTAAATGCCTGGATTTACGGCTCTTCCCAGCGGATGAGACAGGGCGTTTCGACCAGTCCGTGCAAGAGATTCAGGGCGAACTGTTAGTCATTAGTCAGTTCACGCTGTATGGAGACTGCCGCAAAGGTCGTCGTCCGTCTTTCGATGCCGCTTCCCCTCCAGCTCAGGCAGAACTCATGTATGACGCCTTCGTTGAGTTACTGCAGCAGAGCGGGTTAAAGATTGAAACCGGAAAATTCGGGGCGATGATGCAGGTCGCCATTGAGAATGATGGCCCCGTGACAATTTTGCTAGAGAAAGAGCACTCCTGACCCTCACGAGTAACCCTCAAAAGAATGATTCAGTCGTCATTCAAAAGCCTGAGTAGAAATAGCAATAGGACATCCAAAAGAAGATTTATTTTTCTGATTTCTCAGATAAAGAGCGTCTTAAAACGTAAAGAATATTTTGCGACGATCGGGTTAAGGCATTGTCGCATCGCTGATTGGCCGTGATCCCCGACTCAGAGGGCGATCGTCAATATTACGGAGAAAAAACGCTCAAAGCCTTGAGGGGAAAGCAACCTGGCATGTCAACCTCAGAGATAAAAATTCAACATCAATTCAGCAATGACCACTATCCCCATCTGGCTATTGCCGATATAATCACCAAAGCTATGTTGGCATGAGCCAAATGCTGATTAAAGAGAACCCCACGGAGCCTAACGCAGCGCAAGCTTTAGAGCATTCTGAAGGTTCTTGCGGAATGAGTTCCTGCGGAAGGTGCGCGGAAGGTGTTCTCGTTGTCGTTCGACTCGTTGTTGGTATCGCCGTTGTTTGTTGGCCTGATGCGCTGAATCACCATTCCATGTTGATTTAGTGGAGTCAAGCGTTCATAACTCAAGCAAACATTCATTTCTGATAGCTTGTGATTGCAGTTTATCCCGGCAGCTTTGATCCCGTAACCTTTGGGCACCTCGATATCATCCAGCGTGGGTGTCAACTCTTCGATCGGGTCATTGTCGCCGTTGCTCAAAATCCGAGTAAAACCCCCCTGTTCTCGGTGCATCGTCGAGTGAGTCAAATTCAAGAGGCAACTCGTCATCTTCCCAATGTGGAAGTCGATAGTTTCAATAGTCTTACCGTCACCTATGCAAGGGCACGGCAGGCTCAGGTTCTACTCAGGGGACTCAGAGCTGTTTCTGACTTTGAAATGGAGTTACAAATGGCTCATACTAACAAAACCCTCTCGGATGATATCGAGACGGTTTTTCTCGCAACCTCGACAGAATACAGCTACCTCAGTAGCAGTGTTGTCAAGGAAATTGCGAAATTTGGAGGGCCTGTTGATCATCTTGTTCCTCAACCTGTTGCTCTGGATATTCGCCGATGCTACGCCGAAATGCAAATTCACTAAATTCTGAACTCGTTTCTGTCGATGAGGACGCGCCCGTTGCCAGCAACGGTATACCGTTCTCTCGTGAGCCAGACTCTGCTTTGTCATCTACCCCGTCTAATGTTGGGCCTGTGGATATTCAACGGGAAATTAACCGGATGGAGGAGATGATTCTTGATAGTCCACGCATCCCCCTGACTCGGCGCACGTTAATCGATGAAGATCAACTGCTGTATCAGCTTGACATGGTTCGACTGGCGCTTCCGACGGCTTTTCAAGAGGCGCTCGACATCATCCGACGACGGAACCAAATTGTGATTGATGCAGAACGATATGCCCATGATGTGATTGAGGCAGCTCAACGGCAAGCAGCTCAAATCATTGATGAAACAGGATTAGTAACTCAGGCAGAAGCGGAAGCCAATCAGATTCGTCAGCGTGTGCACGAAGAATGTGAAGCCGCACGCGAACAGGCCATGGCAGAGATTGAGCGGGCACGGCGACAGTCCCAGAAAGAAATTGAAGCATTTCAACAGCAAGTGGTTGCGGACTCCGCAGAAATTCAACGGGGAGCCGATGAATATGCGGCTCGTGTGTTAGGAGATATGGAACGGCAGATGAATGACATGATTCGAGTGATTCGCAATGGACGGCATCACTTGCAAATCGAGTCGCCAGCACAGAAGGTGTTGCCGGGCGTTGATTCATCTGCGCAAAAGGCGTATCGCCCGTCTTCTCACTCGTCCCATCCTTCCTCGAGGGAGGAGCAGCAGGGGCTACCTCCAGGTACGATTCATCGCCATTAGTAGGCATCTCGATAGGATGCATCGCCTCCGAAGGGGCGATGCATCTGAATAGAACTTTTCTGGACAACCCCACCAGTTTTGCCCAGATGCTTCGCCCTTACAGGAGGCGTGCATAGCGCTAGCGGGTTTGGAAGATGTTTTGCACCATCTTCTTGTCGGAGCGGGCCGCAGCAGCGTCCAGTTCTGCGACTTCTCCGTCGCTCAGTGCCCACCCCAGTGCCCCGATGTTTTGCTCTGCCTGGTGCACCGTCTTTGCTCCGGGGATCGGAATCGTTCCTTTGCAGATGCACCAGTTCAGCGCTACCTGCGCCATTGTTTTGTTGCGCTCGGTGGCGATCGCCCCCAAACACTCCAACACCGGACGAATCCCTGGCAGCAGTCGCCTGAACAACCACCCCCGCACCCCTGTCGGAAACGGCCCTTTTTCAGAATATTTCCCGGTCAGCAGCCCCAGCCCAAGAGGACTGTAGGCGATGAGCTGAATGCCGAACTCATCACACACCTCTTTCACACCCAGATCCGTTACCGGATAGGTGGATAGGAGCGAGTACTGAACCTGAAGGGTGGCGATCGCCACTCCCCTTTCTGCGAAGTATGCATGCACCTTCCGCAATCGCTTTGAGCCAAAGTTTGACAGGCCAATGCCCTTGATCGCGCCTTGCTCATAGAGATCCATCAGCCCATCAAACAGCACCCACTCCTGCGCCGGAAAGTAGTTCGCCGTTGACCAGTGGAGTTGGGCAAGATCCACCGGACGGCCCAACCGTTTCGCCGATGCCTCACAGGCTGAGACCATCGACTGACGCGACAGTCGCCAGGGATAGGCCGCCAGCTTCGTGGCAATGCAAATTTGCTCGGCATGCGCCCCAGAATACTCCCGTGAAAAGTGCCCCAGCAGTTTCTCACTCTGCCCGTTCAATCGTCCCGTGCCGTAGGAATCTCCCGTATCGAACACTGTAATGCCGTGACTGACACAGGTGTCGAATACCCGCTGTAGTTCTGCATCCATGCGGGTGTCGTAGCCCCACAAAAGGCGATTGCCCCAGGCCCACGTGCCGCATCCCATAGGGGAAAGCGTCAGTCCTCGGCTGTTGGGCAGGGCGATGCGATCGCGCGTATCGGTGGCAGAAAAGTCGGTCATAGGGGGTTCTCAATCAGCGAGATCAATCAAGCAGCATCCATCAAGATGGA
>JAYKJC010000116.1:0-4757 GCA_035285885.1 Leptolyngbyaceae cyanobacterium
CGTCGAGCCGTGATTCTTGAGAAAATCAACGCCATGCCTGGACTGTCCTGCCTATCACCGCAGGGCGCGTTTTATGTATTTATTGACATCGGTAAATTTGGCATCCCTTCCTTAGAATTCTGCGATCGGTTGCTCTCTACGCACCATGTCGCCATGATTCCAGGCGTTGCCTTTGATGCAGACACCTACATTCGGATGTCCTATGCGGCCAGCCTTGAGACCATTGAAACGGGACTGGATCGTCTGAATACGTTTATTTCCAAACTCTAGGTTGAGAATGGCAGCTTAGACAAACCCCGTCGATTTGAACCCCAAGTCGATTTCAGGTGAACGCAATACCCTCTACGATAGAAAAAGGTAGAGCGGTAATTGGAGTCACAGAAATTATGGCACGATCATTCAACCACATTCGGCAGTTGACAATGAAGCAGGGGCTATCGCTGGTGACCTGCTGTGGAATTGCATTGGGAGTGGGTCTCACGAATGCTTCCGTCGTTGAGGCGCAGGAGTTTATTCGGGAAGGGAAATTGCAGCTTGTCTTGATTCAGGAGATGGCCAGCAATGAATTCACCGTGGTTTCCACAGGCATGTTACGCGATCTTCAGACCGATCCCTTCTTTGATGGAGATTACAACGCTATATTCAATAGTGCAGCTGCGATTTTAGATAACTATACGCCTGTGGTTCGGGGCGGCTATTTCCCAGAAAATGCAGGCATTCCCAGAGAGCAGCAGGTCACTGTCGATGAAGCCATCTATCGAGTTTTTCGACTCACCAATGGGTATGAACTGATGCTCTATCGATCGCCCATGGAAGATACCTCTCGATACTTTATTCGTCAAAGCTGACCATGATTGGTAGCATCTTGATTTGTGGCACCTTGATTTATGGCACCTCACCCGACGATTACCCATGTGATTTTTGATTTAGATGGTCTCCTTCTCAATACGGAACCGTTGATTTTTCAGGTGGCTCAGGCGATCGCCCACCACTACGGCAAACGTCTTGAGAAGGAGATTCGTCTAAAAACAGCGGGAATTCGGGGGCAAGATTCAGCACGGGTCATCATCGATCACTTAAAGCTTCCCATCACGGTCGAGACTTATTTAGACCATAAGGCGTCCCTCATCGAGACGTTTTACCCCAGGGCACAGCCGATGCCAGGGGCACATGCCTTAACGCGATATTTAGAACAGCACCGGATCCCTCGCGCGGTCGCCACAAGCTCGTCTCAACATCCCTTTTCCCTCAAAACATCGACTCACGCCGACTGGTTTCGCCAGTTTTCGTGCATCGTCACGGGGGATGACCCGGCGATTCAAAACGGAAAGCCCGCGCCCGATATTTTTCTCATTGCCGCCCAGCGGATGGGGGCGGTTCCAGAACAATGCCTGGTGTTTGAGGATTCGCTGGCGGGAGTTGCGGCGGGCAAGGCGGCGGGCATGGCTGTGATTGCGGTTCCTGACCCAATATTTGATCCGGTGCTGTATCATGACGCCGATCAAATTCTTGCCTCGCTCACCGATTTTTCCCCGACCGCCTGGGGACTGCCGCCACAGGAGTGGGAGGGTTGATGCTCATTTGGCAAGTTGATGTCTATCGGCGTCCGTTGACGGACGAATTTGGCAATTCTCTCTGGGAATTTGTCGCTTGCACGCCAGATAAGTCCTTTGCGGCCTATGCTTTTTGTCCCCAAGCGGATGTCAATTCTCGGTGGGTGACCCAGCAAATTCAGGATTTGGCGGAGCAATCCCAAAAGCCTGAAGAAATTCATGTCTTTCGGCCTCAGTCTTTTTCGATGATTGAAGCCGCCTGTGCAGAACTGAACATCTCCGTCATTCCGACTCGCCACACCCCTGCACTGAAAGACTATTTGCGCGATCGCCTCTCCTTCTACCAATCGCTTCCCAACTACACGGACGAAACCTACGACCCCGTTGCCATTGATACGCCTCCTCCACTTCCCATTGACGAGGCTTTGTGGGGCGATCGCTGGCGGTTTGGGGCGCTGGCGGCGAGAGATATTCCGCTCTTTTTGAACGATCATCCGATTCCGATTCGGGAGGTGCCCGAGGACTGGATGCCTGAGGAACTGGGATTGGCGTCAGATGTGAAAATTCCAGGGGTGGTGATTGATGGAGGACGCGCCTCCATGCGGTTGGCTCGCTGGTTGCAGGAGATTCGTCCGGTGGCGCTCACTTACATTCCGGGGGCACCCGATGGGTTGATTCTCGATGCAGGCTTGAGCGATCGCTGGATTCTAGCAACCTTCGATGACCCAACGATGCAGCAGGCGGCACAGACCTACACCACCCGTCTTCAGCACAGTGCTGGACTCCATTTCTTGCTCATCCAACCCGATGACTCGGGCATGACCTACACCGGGTTTTGGCTGTTGCGTCGCTCAGTTTCCTGAGCCGCTATTCCCGATCCATCCGCAGACGCCCTAGACCGATCTCGCTGGCGCTGGGGAATCTGAATGATGAACTCTGCGCCGTTCCCCGGTTCAGACACGCAGGTCAGCACGCCACCATGATTTTCGGTGATGATCTGATAGCTAATCGACATGCCCATGCCCGTTCCTTGACCAATCTCCTTCGTGGTGAAGAATGGGTCAAAGATGTGCGCTTTCACCGCGTCTGGAATGCCGGGACCGTTGTCGGCGATCGCAATTTCTACCCAATCGGGTTCACGCACCGCCGTTCGAATCGTAATTTCATAGGGAGAGGCCGAAGCGGTTGGGTTATTCCGAAGGGTTCGTTCGTGCAGGTCTTCCAGGGCATCAATCGCATTGGACAGAATATTCATAATCACCTGATTGAACTGGCTGGGATAGCAACTCACCACAGGCAGCGCACCGTAGTCTTTGATGATGGCGATCGCCGGACGATGGGGGTGTTCTTTCAACCGATGCTTCAAAATCAGCAACGTACTGTCAATCCCTTCATGAATATCGACCGCTTTAAACTCCGCCTCATCCAGCCGTGAAAAGTTGCGCAGGGACAAAACGATTTCGCGAATCCGATTCGTTCCCAATCGCATCGAATTCAACATGTTGGGAAAATCCGTCTGGATAAACGCTAAGTCAACCTCTTCTGCCGCCTCTTGAATCGCCGAAACTGGCGTAGGGTAGTGTTTCTGGTAAAGCTCCAGAATGGACAGCAGGTCTTTCGCATACTGCTGCGCGTAGGACAAATTTCCGTGAATGAAATTGACGGGGTTGTTAATTTCATGGGCAACTCCCGCAACAAGTTGCCCTAAACTCGACATCTTTTCCGATTGAACGAGCTGGATCTGTTGAGTGTGAACTTTGGTTAGCAACCCTTCTAAATCAGAATTTTTCTTTTCTAGCTGATTGAGCAACACCCTCACTTGCTGAATCAGTTGATTAATGGATGCGGCCAAAACGCCGACTTCAGTGCCCCGGTTGACCGCAACCTGCAGGGTGAAGTTATTTTCATCGGTGACCCGTTGCGCCATGCGGGTGACGGTTTGAATGGGATGGGCGATGACATGGCTGGTGTAGAGTGCAATGGCTCCGGCGATCGCCACCGACAAAATAAGCGTGCCAAGAATGATCTGCTGCCGCAGCAGTTCCGCATTCCGAAGCTCCACCTCAGCTAATTCCTCTTTGTTATTCACCGCATCGATAAACGACGCCATCTGATCGGGAAATTGAATAAACGTTGTGAATTCAGGGCTTTGCTCGAACGCTAGCAGTGCGACTCTGGCCCGTTCAAGGTCATCAGGAGTATTGGAAAGTCCCTCAACCGTCGTGATAAACGACTGCAAACGGTCATGCAATCGTTCGACAGTAAGTTGATACTCCGCCAGGTCGTCAATCCAGAGTCTCGATTCTTCGTCAATTCCCTCTGGCGCAAAGGTCGATGGGTGATTGGGGTTGGCATCAGCCCTTGAGATATCGTCTGAGACATCGCCTGAGACATCGTCCGCCTCCTCCGATCTGGCGTCGGATTCTACCCCAAATTGGGAGTTCTGAAATACCCCCGACTCGTAGGCTGTTTGCAGGTTAGAAAGAATCCGCTGAATATCATTGACCCGATTCAGCATCGCTTGACTTTCTTGCTGAAAGCGCTGGGAACTGGCCAGGTAAGGCGACAACTGTTTCGCAGGCCGATTATTTAGAATTCGAATTTGCAGATTTCTCAACAGGCGACTTTCTGCCGTCGCAGACTGACGAACCTCCAGCGCTCGACGTTGATAGTGGTTGCCAATGGCAAATCCCGACTGTATTCCCACAACTGCAACGCCCAGCACAAGAGCGTATCCATAAATAATGCGTCTGCGAATGGTCATTCTTGTTCAGCAACCGTATGGTGTTACGCGCCCCCCGGACTGTTTGTAGAATACCCATCCACTTCTTCCCCTAACCTTCTCCCTCTCACAGAGAAAAAAGCGTCGCTCCATTGGTAACCGTCCCAGAGACTATGCTGGCTGAGCGAAGTCGTTCGTTCTTACGTCTCCCAAAGGGAGAAAGCCAAAACTCAGCCAGAACGTCCCCTGAGCGGAGTCGAAGAGGACGCTACCCCAATTGTGGGACGTAGCGATGCCAATCGTGCATTCTCGTGGGAGGAAGCACTGCTCCACAACAAACTGAAGTGGGCTTAATCAATTTAAGTCCAATGATTTTGACCATACTGTTGGCAAATCTCAGAATGTGCTGAGACTTTAAAGAGTTTCATAACGGTAGAATCCGCTTCTTCAAACAGCTCTACACGGTGATTAAGCGTATGAAT
>JAYKJC010000117.1:0-3776 GCA_035285885.1 Leptolyngbyaceae cyanobacterium
ATTGAATAGAGGCGATAGCGATGATTGCCACGTCTACATCTTCATCTTTTGATTGGGATTCACTGATTGGTCAAGAAACGGCAGTTGAGCTGCTGACCCAGGCGATCGCCCGAAATCGCATCGCCCCTGCCTATTTATTTGTCGGTCCATCGGGTGTGGGAAAAAAACTTGCTGCCGAACGGTTTGCTGAACACCTGCTGGCTCGTCTGCTCGTCCATCGCCAGGGGAACGCACCCGTGGTCTCTTCTTCCAATGCTCCCTCCAATACTGCACGAACTGATACTGCACGCACTGAGGTGATACGCCAGCGGGTGCAGCAACGCAATCATCCGGATCTGTTTTGGGTCGAGCCCACGTATCTCAGCCAGGGCAAGCGGCTCACCCTGTCCGAGGCGATTGCCTCTGGACTTAAACGGCGATCGCCCCCTCAAATTCGACTGGAACAAATTCGTGAAATTTCCCGCTTCTTAAGTCGTCCGCCCTTAGAGGCTGAGCGGGCAGTGGTAATTCTGGATGATGCTCACACCATGGCCGAAGCTGCCGCCAATGCCCTGCTCAAAACCCTTGAGGAGCCGGGGCAAGCCACTCTGATTCTGATTGCGCCCAGTATCGATTCTTTGTTGCCGACGCTCATTTCTCGCTGTCAGCGGATTTCCTTCTCACGTCTGTCTCCTGCTCAGATGGAGACGGTTCTCTCGGGGCTGGATCACCACGACATTCTGCAAACGGAGAGTATTCTGGCGATCGCCCAGGGCAGTCCAGGAGAGGCGATCGCCAGTTGGGAACGACTCCAGTCCATTCCATCGGAGCTACTGGAATCGGTCACTCAACCCATCCATTCTCTGCGAATGGCGTTAGAGCGGGCACGCCAGATCAACAAAGCCTTAGATCCCGAAGATCAGCTATGGCTGATTGAATATTTGCAGCACCACTATTGGCACCAGACCTACCAGACTCCAGCTATTCAGCACCTGGAAACCGCACGGAAGCATTTGCTCCGCTATGTTCAACCGAGACTCGTGTGGGAAACTACGTTTATGGCGCTGCTAGAGAGTCAGTCGAAACACTAAAAGTGATTGACGAACCTCACTCAATACCCTGTGAATTCGCTATTGTGAATAGGGCATTCTTTGTTCATGCATCGATTATTCTCATCGCCTCAATCTACTGTTCAGAACTAAGCATCGATTGGCTATGCGCGACTTCTTCAAATATGTCTTTGCCAGTCTCGTGGGACTGGCGATCTTCACGACACTCGGCATTGGTGCGGTTGTCGTCTTCTTCGCTTCTCTGGTTTCGCTGACCGCTCAAGCGCCCGAATCAGCGGTGGAAGATGATTCGATTCTTGTGGTCGATCTCTCGGTTGAAATTACAGACTCTCAGCCCATTTCTACAGCGGGTGAAGTCATTGGTGAAGCCCTTTCGGGCAGTACGGCTCCAGAAACCATTGCCCTTCGAACGGTGTTAGACGCGATCGAAAATGCCGCTGAAGATGACCGCATTGTTGGCATTTATTTAACAAAGAATGTCCAATCCTCCGGGCTGGGCTCCGGCTTTGCCACACTCAGAGAAGTCCGGAATGCCCTGTTAGAATTCAAAGCCACAGACAAGCCCATCATGGCCTATGAAACGGCGTGGAATGAGCGGGACTATTACCTCACGTCGGTGGCCGATACGGTGATGATCAACCCCAACGGCCTGTTGGAAATTAATGGATTTAAGTCTGAGGCTCTGTTTTTTGGAGAAGCGCTGGATCGGTTGGGCGTTGGGGTGTCGGCCATTCGTGCAGGGCAATACAAATCCGCTGTCGAGCCGTTTCTGAGCAATGAGCGCAGTCCAGAAGAGCGAGAACAAACCCGTGAGTTGCTGAGTGATCTCTGGGACGCATTTCTCTCGGAGACCTCCAGTGACCAGGAGTTGACGCCAGCGGCACTCCAACAACTGGCGGATGAGCAAGGGCTGATTCTGCCGGACGATGCCGTGTCTAAACAGCTCGTGGATGAGGTGCTCTATTTTGATGAGGTCTTGGCTAAACTTCGAGACCTAACCGGGGAATCCAAAACGGAAACGGCCACGGATACAGATTTCGACGGCATTGATGATTCATTTCGACACATCACCTTGTCCGACTATGCGGACGATTTAAAGAGTGATGTGGGATTTAATATCGAACGGACGAATCAAGTTGCACTGGTGTACGCCGAAGGAAACATCGTCGATGGCGAGGGAGGCATTGGACAGATCGGGGGCGATCGCTTCGCCCGCATTCTCCGAAAGCTACGCACAGACGATGATGTGAAAGCCATTGTGCTTCGGGTGAACAGTCCCGGTGGGAGTGCGATCGCCTCTGACATCATTGCCCGTGAGGTTGATTTAGCCAGCGAAGAAAAGCCCGTCATCATTTCGATGGGAAGTTTGGCGGCATCCGGGGGATATTTGATTTCGACCTATGGCGACCAGATTTTTGCATCCCCTAACACAATTACCGGGTCGATTGGCGTGTTTGGGCTATTCCCCAATGTGCAAGAATTAGCCAATAAGAATGGCATCACCTGGGATGTTGTCAAAACGGGAGAATACGCGGACATTGGCAGCATTTCTCGCCCGCCCACGGAGGCTGAGGTGGCGATCGCCCAGCGGTTTGTCGATAAGGTATACGACGATTTCTTGAATAGCGTGTCGTCCTCACGGCCCCTTTCTCGCGCAGAAGTGGAAGACGTGGCTCAGGGGCGCGTGTGGTCGGGGCAGCAGGCGCTAGAGATTGGTCTGGTCGATGAGATGGGGGGCCTGGAAGAGGCGATCGCCGCTGCTGCTGAACAAGCCGAACTGGAAAATTGGGATGTGGTGGAATATCCACAAGTGAGAAGCTTTGAGGAGCAGATTCTTGAGCAGTTTCTCAGCAATTATCAGAGTCAGTACCAGGAGCAGATGGACGCGACCCCGAATAATCCCCTGATCGATTATTTTTATCGCGTTCGGTTTGAGTTTGAGACGCTGCGATCGCTCAATGATCCTCAAGGGGTCTACAGCCGCATGCCTGTAACGTACTGGATCGACTGATTCTGGACAGATGGATTCTGGGCAGATGCACAGAACTTACGCACATCCTCCATATCTAACGCGTTATCTAACGCATTTTTGTAGGTGGGAGCGGGGCGACCCCACCCACAAAGATGCGTGAGTCCTAATGAATTCTGGCGTCGCTGATATGAAGCATGATGTTCGTAAGGGCGTACAGCCGTCATTAGTGACAACCTAAGAATCTATTCCTTGCCCAGTATGGCAATTGCCCTCACCCCCAATGCTGGGAGAGGGGAGCCGGGCCTCTTTTCCCCCTTCTCCCAACATTGGGAGAAGGGGCTAGGGGATGAGGGCATATGTAGCCAACCGCTATGGGTAACCAAGTTCTGGATAGACGAGCCGCCTTAGGTGATTTCTTGAAATGAAATTACCAGCCCACGGTGCGTTGCGCTTCGCTTTTCTGGTATGCCCTTTGGGCTATACGGCACCCTACTGGCGGTATGGTCTTTCACAGAAATCTCCTTAGTATCTGTTGAGCGTCTCACAGGACACGGAGCAACTTCTTGATATTTCTGTCTCATAGCGTCTTCGCTGGGAATCCGAACGTCGAGGCTTTGCCTCCTGCCTAATCGGGAGCCAGAGGCTCCGAAACGGGTTCCCATTCAGAGAAAAGGAACCAGAGGCAAAGAACGTCACACCAGCACATTACGCCAGGAAGTTGGTCGATACGACAGCATCGCTGTTAACGCCCTGGA
>JAYKJC010000118.1:0-4897 GCA_035285885.1 Leptolyngbyaceae cyanobacterium
AAGGCTGGTCGCTAGGAATTTTCGGCGAGTTGTTTGGCGGTGCATCATGGCAGTGGAGATAGCAACTTTGACTTTATTTTAGAGGACTCAAAATGAAGCTGAGTGAGTCTAGCTTGCTCGACATGTCAGTTATTGTGAGTGCTTAGCGCTGTAAGGCAACCCGATAAACCGTAGTCTAGATTGGGAACTGGAGTTTTCCCTGGTATGTGTTTAGCGTGCCCCCTCTAACTCCCCCTTGCGAAGGGGGGAGAACCGGCATTACCCCCCTTCGCAAGGGGGGATTAAGGGGGGTTAAATCCGGAATTTTCGGTGCTACCGCTACGCTAAACAAGTACTTTCCCTGAGGAAAACTCCAGTCCCCAAAATGGTTTTAGTTTAGGTGAGTAAAAACAAACACGCTGTTATCAGGAGAAGCATATCAATGAGAGAAATTTTAATTAGCTTGGGTGTCATGGTTGTGTGTGTGGTGGTGGTATTGGTCAGTCAATTCTTCTCGCCAACTTCGGAGGCGATCGCCGCCAACACCACTGCCAGCGCAGAAGAAGTTTCCGAAACTGCACCCGCACCCGCAAAGACGCCTTCAAAACTAAACCAGTGGCTTAGTCAATCCACGCTGTCATCCTCCAGTGGTGAGGTATCGTCTATCGACGAAAATCCCACCCTTATCGCCCAATCCACTAGCGCATCAGATTTATTGACTCCCGAGGAAGACTCAGCAGGGGATAATGCAGCAGAAGAAACCGCTGAACAGGAGAACGTTGTTATGACCGAATCAGGCTTGCAGTATGTTGATGTTGTTGAGGGAACTGGGGCCATGCCTCAACCCGGACAAACCGTGACCGTTCACTATACGGGCACGTTAGAAGATGGAACGAAATTTGACAGTTCGCGCGATCGCAACCGTCCCTTCTCGTTTCGTATCGGTGTTGGTCAGGTGATCAAAGGCTGGGATGAAGGGGTTGCAACCATGCGGGTTGGCGGACAGCGTCGTCTAATCATTCCACCTGAGCTTGGGTATGGCGCACGCGGTGCAGGTGGCGTTATTCCTCCCAATGCAACACTTCTATTTGATGTTGAGTTGCTCCGAATCGGAAGCTAGAAGGCATCGTAGGCGATCGCTTATGGTCTAAGCTTGTCGTCCAACGCTCATAGGACTCCCTGATGGAGAGTTCAGAGAACTCTGAATTCTCCATTTAGTTTTACTTATAGGAACTATGGGACTGACCATGACAACTAACGCAAGTACCCTATGCATAGTGCAGTTGTGTGGGTATAACAAACGCAACCCGCTATATCCAGATAAATCGATCCGTGCCAACGATTTGACGATTGGGTATATGAATGTATTGGGCATCGTTAAAAAAAACACAATCTACCCGGATGTGAAATATTGTGATGGGCAGTGGTAAGATAGCCGATGTGATACAGATAAATATTTGTTAAATTTTCTTCTTTTGTCTTAGTGTGACTGGTTCACACGCCTTGTTGTCCAGTTTCTTTGTTCCAAAAAGTCGCTTCATGGTTAACTTAAACGCTTCAAGCATCCATACCGTTCGTCGCTACGCTCTTGCAGCAGGTGCGATGCTTTCGTTTTGTACTGTTATGTTTGCTACTCCTGCGGTTAGAGCACAGGATCCGTCCATTGATGTTGAAGGTGCTGAATTAGAAGACTTGAACAATCCAGAGCTGCTTCCCTCTTCCGACGATATTGAAAGTAGCGAAGATGACTTACGCCCGCTGAGTCAGGGCTCTAGCTTTCTGAGTCTTGAGGGCGGTGAGCGACTCATGAACGAAGCGAGCGAGGCGGTTTCTGCTCAGAACTACGAATTAGCCGTTCAAAAACTGCAAGAGGCCCGCCAGGTTTACAATCAGCTCTCAAATTTCTATCAGCAGCTAGCGGGCAGTTTTTCTGGAATTGACAACCGGATTGCAGACAGTCAGCGTCAGCTTGCTCTGGAAACCGCTCAGATGCGTGACCAGGCGACCTATCAGCTTGCTCTGGTACACCGGGCTCAAAATCAGCCTGACTTGGCTGTGCCACTTCTCGTTCAAATTATTTCTAGTCAGCAACCCACTCGCGACCTGGGACAACGCGCCTATCGGCAGTTATTTGAGCTAGGGTTTGTGGATTCTCCTTATCCTCGGGGTCAACAAGATAGCGAAACGTCATCCATTCGTTAAGTTTGATTCAATTTGATTCAAGTCGCAGAATGGGGTTAGCGAGTTAGATTCTGAATTGAGATTCTGAATATAGATGTGAATTGAGGCAAAGCGATGGTCAGTCCAGATAACGTTGAATCAATGATCAAAACCAGTATTCCGGATGCTTTCGTTCAAGTTCAGGACTTAACCGGAGGAGGAGACCACTATCAAGTTGTGGTCGTTTCATCAATGTTTGAAGGAAAGGGTCGTGTACAGCAGCATCAGTTGGTGTATAAATCCGTCCAGGATGCGATGTCAACGGAAGCGATTCACGCCCTGTCACTCAAAACCTATACTCCCGATGCTTGGGCCTCAGCCACTAAATAGCGTTAGGATGTACACTCTATAAAAGTGAAGGTTGGCGTTGAAAATTGCGTTCAACGTGCCGATTACATCGTCCATTGCTTAGAAGACGTGAGATTTCTATGACTCCAGAACTCAAAGAGCGCATTGATGGCATTGTAAACAGCAGTCAAATCGTTGTGTTTATGAAAGGATCGAAGCTGATGCCCCAGTGCGGCTTCTCCAACAACGTTGTTCAAATTATGAACATGCTGGGCGTTCCCTACGAGACATTTGATGTGTTGTCAGATCCAGAGGTTCGTCAAGGCATTAAAGAATACTCTAGCTGGCCGACGATTCCTCAGGTGTATGTCAACGGGGAGTTTGTTGGCGGGTCTGATATTATGATTGAGCTATATCAGAATGGTGAGCTTCAGCAAATGCTTGAAGTGGCTCTCGCCTCTTAGAGGTTGGTTCTAGCTCAAGGTTAGGGATTAGCAAGAAAATAGAAAACCAAACATGGGCGGCGGGCTTTGCTCGTCGCCCATGTTTGTGCCCATAAGTGTATGGATATGACTTGGCAAAATTCACGAAGGAATGAAGGTTTTGGGCGCGCAATAATTCTCTACATCTGGCGGTGACAATACATATGTCTCTGGTGATTTTCTATATCTAGTGTCATGATGAAGGCCACTGAGTTATTGAGATAGGGGTTGGAGCGGTCATCCGGTGCGATCGCCCAACAACTATCGCACGAGTAACGCACTGGGGCACCACCATGACCTACACCGTTTCTGCCGCTAAGCTGCAAACCTATGACCGCTGTCCCCGCGCTTACTACTATCGCTACGAGCGGCGTTTACCGAGTGCCGCTTTTTTCGGGTCAGCGGCTCTTGGCACCTCACTTCACCGGGCACTGGCCAAAATTTACAGCGATTGGCATTATCAGGAATCGGTTCCTCGATTGGAGTGGATTGAGCAGTGCTGGAGTCAGCAGATGCAGAATCTATCGGCTAAACAGATTGCAGAAGGGCGTTCAATTCTCAAGCGCTACTACTACGATTTCATGGTTCGCCAGGGCACGGTTCGAAAACCTGTTGCTGTCGAAGGACGGATTCAAGGACTGCTGCGCGTGCAGAATCTGGAGTTTGTTCTCAGTGGACGATATGATCGCCTCGATTATTGCGGCGATGGGCTGGAGCTGATTGATTACAAATCGACAAAAGAGGTGTCTGCAATCGATACCGATCGCATGGATTTGCAAATCGGCCTATATTACCTGGCGCTTGAACAACGGTATCGCCGCAGCCTAAAGCGCTTGAGCCTGATTTACTTGCGCACCGGAGATACGGTTTCGTTTGAAGCTACGCCTTCTCACAAAGAGCAAGTTCAGTCAATTGTGGGTGATTTGGCGATGCAGCTCAGGCATGACCGTCGATGGACTCCTTTCCCTGGGGATCAGTGCGATCGCTGCGCCTATGCAAAATATTGCCCTGCGGTAAACACAACTCCGGCGGCTCTCCCTGAAGACACCCGTCCGGCTCAGCCGATGCAACTTGCCTTGAGCTTGTAGCTGAACCAGTCTCAGCGTCCGATCCTGTTCCTGACGTCTCGCCGTTAGGGAGTACACGTTAAGAACGGTTGAGTCCCTTGTTGCATCTCTCAATATCTCTCACTGAATATTCAGAAGATTGGATAAAATTCAGGCATTTGCAAAACGCTGGCATTGAGAATATTGTTATTCTTCTCGACACGCGTTCTTACGTAAGAATCGTGCAGTATACGTTCTAACGTCTGTGCGGACTGACATATTATTCTGAGTTGCTCAATACTCTTTAAATGACCCAATACTATGACTCAAAAAATTCGTTTACAAGCCTCTCGTTTTTGGAGTGCGCTCGCTAGCGCAGACACGCTCAATGCGTACAAAAATGCCATTGACGTAACGATCGCGATTTTCAAAGAAGGATTGCTGTTGATTTGGCTGTTAGTCTGCCTTGTTCTTGTTTTCTTTGATTGGGGGGCGGCAAAGTCAACGGCTGCGGGACAACAAGCCCGCAATTGGGTGGAAGATTTAAAGAACGCTGATTCTACATCTTTGGCAACCAACGCCAAACAAACGCTGCTCTTGGCAGGTAAGAGTAGTGTCTTCAACACCATTTCGAAGGCTCGTCAAGAAATCGGGTTACCCGAAAAAGAAGACACCCCTGAATCCATGCAGACAGTTCAGGCAAAAGCAACCGCTGTTGCTGAAAACCCAACCTCTGCAAAACCTGCAGCTGCGCCCGAAAGTTCTGTAGCAACGGCTCCAGGCCCCGAAGCGACTTCGACAGACGCGTGATATGGAAATCGCCTTAATTCTTGCGGCGTTAATCGTCTCGTTTTTAGTCTTCACCTGGCTGATTCGGGTGGT
>JAYKJC010000119.1:0-5845 GCA_035285885.1 Leptolyngbyaceae cyanobacterium
TTAGCTGTACCCCACTGAAGCAGCGCGAGATGTTCTGAGTTAGCCATTCGTTCGTTGGTTTTCCTCTACTGCACTAAGGTTCTTTCCAAAGATTCTTGCCGAAGATAATTTCCGAATATTCTTTACAGATAAGAGATTCATTGTCGGGTTGCATCATTCGTCAGAGAGATGATGGGGCATGTTTCTCTTCCAGCCTGCTCAATTTATTCCATTCGACCATCCTGAATGAAAAGATCGTCTCGCCCTGAGAGATTTTCCATGGATTCGAGCGCTGCTCGTGAGGCTGCGATGATGTCGCGTTCTTCTCCACCGAGATAGAGTCGTCCAAAGCTACCGACGGCAGAAATTCGCAGGATATTGATGAGTGCGGCCTTTTCGGCTTCGTTCGCAGCCAGGGAGATGTAGGCGGCAGGTTCAACCTCAAGAACGTAAAGGGTTTGCCCGGACAGGAGCATGTTGCCTCGTCGCGTGCGGTTGATGAGTTGGGCATGGTGGGGGTCAATGTTTCGAATGATCTGGCTGGAGGCGATACGAGGTCGGAGGCGATCGCGCTCATTGGCACCCAGCGCATTTAAAACAGCTTGTCCAGCCGCTTTGGTGTCGCTTTGCTTTTTGGCATGAACCTCAAGCAGTCCGTATAAACGCTCAATCATCAGCACCGCCGGACGAACGGCAGCGGATTTGAGTGCGATGTCCATCAGGCGGTTGACCTCGATGCCGGGAATCACTTCAACCCAGAGACAGGAGTCTCCAGGTAGGGGTAGAAATCCCTGAGCTTCTGTGCCCAAGTAAGCTGCGTGCTGCGGCTGCAAGCTGTCAATGTAGACGTAACTTCGAAGTTGTATTCCCAAACCAGTGCTCGATAAAGATTCAAAGCTAAAAGTGCTCAACGGTTGGTCGTGCTTGATACGGGTGTGAAGCTGACGATAGCCAAATTCACACCTCAATTTGGCAACTCCCAATGGTTAGCATAGTACAGCGCTAGTCCTCTTGAACACTACATTTTGATGAATCCAATTTGATGACTCTGCACTGCGATCGCCCCTATAGCTCTATGGTTAAGGTTAAGGGTTGATCATGTTTCTCTTGCTGCGCGGGGGAAACAGACTGATCGAATGTCCTGACACTCGAATGTCCTGACACAAAAGCGTAAAGCGATAACCGTCTATCTTGGACAAAAGTCTGTCTTGGACATCTTGGACAAAATCAATGATCTTCCTTAGAAAAAATCATCATGCCGCCTTGGGAAATCGGGAGGCTCTGGAGGTTCCGGAGGCGCTTGGGTGAGTTCAAAATCATTGGGGGGGCGATCGCTACTCCAGGCCCACCACGCCCAGCCACAGGTGCAGAGATAGAATTCTTGCCACTTTTTGCGATGGTCGAGGGCATAGACGGGCGATCGTCGATTGATCCAAACATGCTCCGCTTGAACGGATGACGCACCACATTTAGGGCAGCAGAAAGCTGGCGCATGAGTCGCTGGTTCAGTCCAAGAAGGGGGATTTAGCGCGAACGCATCCATACAGAACTTGTGAGTAACGGCAGGAATGGAAAGTTCAAAAATACGATGTGAAATATTAATGCTGCGGTGTGAAATTGCAGCATTCTAGCTTATTCTAGCGAGTGATCCAGACGAAAGCAGGTTGAAAACACTATGGAGTTGATTCGAGCCTATATTGGTGACGTTTCCATTCTGAACTTCATCTCGTTAGCGGGTATTTTTGGCTTATGTGCGATCGCCTGGTTATTTTCTGAAAACCGCAGCCTGAAATACTTTCCATGGCGCGTGATGATTGGGGGCATCGTCGTACAGCTCATCATCGGAGCGTTGGTCTTCCGTGTACCAGGGTCACGAGATGCGTTACAAATCTTTAGCAATCTGCTGAACTTCTTGTTCGATGCCGCAGACGCAGGGGCCAACTTTGTGTTTGGGTCCAATATCGTTCCTACTTCGGATCGACCTGCATCCATTGACCTGGGCTACATTTTCGCCTTCCGAGCCTTGCCCACGGTCATCTTTTTTGGTGGGTTGATGGCGCTGCTTTACAACATTGGCGTCATTCAAGTGATTACCAACATCTTTGCCAAGCTGTTTTACAACACCATGCGGCTGAGTGGCGCAGAATCGCTGAGTGGTGCCGCCAATATTTTTGTGGGCATTGAGGCGGCCATTGTCGTGAAGCCATTTCTTGCAAAGATGACCCGGAGTGAACTGTGCGCGATTCTTGCCTGCTGTTTTGGAACCTCGGCCTCATCTGTACTTGCCATCTACGTGAGTTTTCTCAGACCCGTATTTCCCAATATTCTGGCGCACCTGGTGTCTGCCTCAATTATCGGGATTCCTGCCTGTTTTGTTTTGTCGAAGATTTTGGTGCCCGAAACAGAAGTCCCGCTGACCGCAGGCGGCATTCCCGAAGAACTCAAGCCCGCACCCACCGATGAGGGTGATGAGCCCGAGCAAACCATTTCTGGAGAGGCGATTCAAAAGGTCAGTCCCCTTGATGCGGCGATCGCCGGAGCCTTAGACGGGGTGAGAATGGCCGTTGGCATTGCAGCAGTTTTGATTTTGATTCTCGGCTTCGTTTACCTGATCAATCTCCTGTTCAGCGGCTTTGCATTTCTCCCTGGCTTCATTGAATCATCCTTCAATGTGGACGTCCCCGATGCCGTAGAGATCGCATTCTCAGCCATTACCTTGCAGAACATCATGGGGATCTTGTTCTTGCCCGTGACGATTCTCACCGGGGTGTCTCTAGAATGGCAAGAACTCTGGACATCTTCGGTGCTCATCGGACGACGCCTGTTTGAAACCGCAATCCCGTCGTATCAACTGCTGGGACAACTCGGACAAGAAGGGTTGATTAGCGATCGCGCCATTCTCATTGTGAGCTACGCGCTTTCTGGGTTTGCGCACCTCGCATCCGTCGGCATCTTTGTGGGAGGCACCTCAGCCCTAATTCCTGAGCGCCGTCGAGATATCTCTGCCCTGGGGTGGAAAGCGTTATTCGTCGGGACGTTAGCCACGCTGATGATTTCTTGTGTCGCTGGAGTGTTTGACGATGGAACCCCTGGAATTCTAGGTCGTTCAGCCTCTGATGAGCCAGCGGTTGAAGAGACCGTTCCAGCAGAAGAAACCGCTCCCGCAATTGAGCCCGCCACTGAAGAAACGACTCCCGAAGATGCTCCATCCGATGAGATTCCATCGGAAGAGCCTGCGCAAGAGCCCTTCCCAACCGCTCCCGAAGCCCCTGTAGACGCTGTTCCAGAAGTTGCTCCTGATGCGCAGCCTGAAGCAACACCCGACGCACCTCCTGCACCAGAACCTGCACCAGCCAATTAACCACAGCAGGCAGAAAATGGATAACTACCACACGTAGGGGCAAGGCAATCCTTGTACTTGTTAAGCGTATTCCTTGTTCCCAGCGTCTCGCTGGGAACGCCCGCGAGAGCCTCTGGCTCCCGTTCAAATGGAGCCAGAGGCTCCCGCAGAGGTTCTCTGCCAGAGTCAGGGAACCAGAAATTAGAGACCGCTAAACACATACAATGCCTTGCCCCTACGTGTGGCGTAAAGGAGAGCAAGCTGGGAGCCTGCCCCCTTGCCCCCTCTCTGAGATTTTATTTTCTTGCGAATCCCTTGCTTATGCGGGCAAACGAGTCAGCAATACAGGACAGGTCGCATAGACCCGAACATAGTCAGAGAGAGACTGCCCCAACAGCTTGTCTAAATCAACCAAGCCTTTTGCGATCGACGGACGGCGATCGGGCGATCCCATTACCAGCAAGTCCACATCCAGATCTTCAGCCAATGCACAAATACGTGCTCCCGGCTTACCTGACGGTGCTTCACACCGATACTTGACCCCCATGCGTTTTGCTTCAGCCACCGCTGGAACCAATACAGGATCGGTTTCGGGCTTGTCCATTGGGGCATCGGGGATGGTTTTCAAATCGGTATTGACATGAACCAAGATAAGTTCGCCACCCTTGACATCTCTCAGTAGCGTTAACGCAAGCTGGAGGGCTTGTTGAGAGGATTCGGAGCGATCCATCGTGACCAGCACTTTACGAATGCGCTTCACATAAATATCGTCCTTGACCAGCAGCATCGGACGAGACGCCAGTTGAAACACATACTGACTGACAGAGTTCTCCAGAATGGACTGAAGCCGCTTCAGTCCTCGTGAGCCCATGATAATCAGGTCTGCATCCATCTCCTCTGCAACCTGACACACGATGGTCTTTGGGTCGCCCTCTCGAAGCATGGCATTTGACTTTGCGGGATCAAGTTGTAGCGATTGAATAGCCCGCGCCAGCATTTTTCCACCTTCTTCCCATTTCTGGGTCATTCCCTCGGCGGTGACTTGCGGTGGCACAACATGCAGAACAGTGATGTTTGCCCGCTGAAACACAGGAATGTCCATCAAATACTTCAGGATCACTTCAGTTTGTCCGGTGCCTGAGTCCGCTAGTAAGATTTTGTCCAATGAAATCATTCTGTTGCCTCGCTATTACGACTTGGATTGTTTAGGGAACCGCAGCGCAACAATAATTGATGAGTCAGTGTGCTTTTGATGAATTCAGAACCTATGATTAATTCAGAATCATCGGGCATTTCCTAATGAGTTGCTCTCAAGCAGTTGCCACTCACCATGAAGCATTTTCATTAATGGGATGGCTCAACGCAGCCTCATCAAAACGTCTCTAACGCACTAGGATCATACTCCTCAAGCGACCTTCTGAATTGCTTTGTTAGCGTAGATTACAGCATATTACTGTACTTTAAGTTTCAGCCTCTTGATAACGATGCGGATCGGGTATTTCCAGTGCGATCGCCCCTCCCATAGAATGTATGGCTAATCAACAAACGCACCTTTTTCTGCCCAAGAGGGAGAGGGCGTTGGGCGATCGCCACCCCTCACTCTCCGCCAAAATCCAAAGTCCAAAATCTAAAATCTAAAATCTAAACTAGATTGGATCCAAAACCCCGAACCGCACACTGTCATCACCGCACACTGCCATTTATGTCACCAGAGTTACCTGCCCACAACATTCAACCCGCAGACTCGATTCCTTACGAAAGCTGGTTCACCTATCCGGTGAGAGTGCATCCTCATCACACTGATTATGCTGGCATTGTCTGGCACGGCACCTATCTGGCATGGCTAGAAGAAGCCCGTGTCGAAGGATTGCGATCGCTCGGCATTCACTTCGAAGACCTGGTGTCGATGGGATGTGATATTCCAGTAGTGGAGCTATCGATTCGGTATCAGCGATCGCTAACTCTTGGGAAACAAGCGGTTGTGCAAAGCCGTATCCTTCCCCATGAAAAAGTTCGGATTGTGTGGGAGCAAATTGTCCAATCCCCGGATGCGAGCCTCACCTACATTACGGCTCAGGTCGTGAACGTTCCGCTCGATCGGGAGAAAGGAACCATTCTTCGGAAACTTCCCCCCGAACTTAAATATGCACTGTCTAGAGTTTCTGGCCCGTCGGGAATGGGCGAACGATAAACAGATCCATAAACAGAGAGAACTCAAAAGACGAGACTCCTATCGGGCGATCGCCTTTCCGACAATCCACTATCCGGCGATCGCCCCCCACAGTTGACGCCAAAACCCCGACAGCGTTTGCCAAAGGTCTTGTGGCCCAATGCCAAACACCAGCTGCACCACCAGCACAACAAGGGCGATCGTCAGAGCGGTAGTGATTGTTGCCTTCACCACCCGAATCAGCCAGGTGAAGACTAAAAACGAGACGATTAACGCCGCAAGAATTAAGGCGATTTCCATATCACGCGTCTGTCGAAGTCGCTTCGGGGCCTGGAGCCGTTGCTACAGAACTTTCG
>JAYKJC010000120.1:0-2855 GCA_035285885.1 Leptolyngbyaceae cyanobacterium
CAGCTCCGCGAGGCTTTATCGGAGAACCCGTGTTTGTCCCTCGTCCAGCATCAAGCCCATCATCCGATACCACACCCGCTATGAAGGAAGATGATGGATGGCTGATGGTGATGGTCTACAACGCGGAGTGCGATCGCTCAGAACTGGTCATTTTGGATGCTCGTGATCTCAACAAAGGGGCGATCGCCCGGCTGAGACTCAAGCACCACATTCCTTATGGCCTGCACGGGTCCTTTACCCCTGAAGTGTTTATTTAGACTTGAACGGCTTTAGTCCTCCTCGTCTTCTGAATCCTCCTCTTCGCCTTCAACTTTGGCCTGATACTCCTCAGAAGACAGGGCGTCATCAAGATCGGTGGGATCTTCCACACTCACCTTAATTAGCCATCCCTCGTCATAGGGGTCATCCGATAGATTTTCCGGGGCTTCAATCAGCGCCTCGTTGCGCTCAATCACGGCACCCGATACAGGCGAAACTAAGTCTTCAACTGCCTTTACAGATTCAACAGTTCCGAAAGACTCGCCCTTTTCGACCTCGTCCCCCACTTCCGGTAGTTCGAGAAACACAATGTCGCCGAGTTCATCAACCGCATATGCCGTAATGCCGATTTTCGCGACGTCACCCTCCAGCAGGGCATATTCATGGGAATCGTAATATTTCAGATTGTCAGGGTATTCCAAATCCATAGGTTCCTCGTAACAGCAGTCATACTGACGGTTTATGCCAATCGGCTCAAGCTTGCAGACTCCACATATTCGTGAATGGGGCAAGCTATCCGTAACGTTACCTCAAAATTTGAACAACGAAAATTCTTATTTAGGAAATCACAAGAATTTATCTCAGCCCAATATCCCGACGCAATAGTCGTGACGGCTGATTTCATCCTTCGTTCCCATCACAGAAGGTTTTCATTGCGGTTATCAGATTATGCCCCAAGCCTCAGCTCAAAATGGTATCCGACATGGGCTACGCAGAATATTTCTGTTGTAAAAGCGCTTCAACAGTTGTAATCTTTAAGCCTTCCGTCGTCAGTCGTTGCAGAATATCGGGCAGAATTTGTCCCGTACTGCCATGAATATCATGAAACAGCAGTGCTCCGCCTCGGCCTCCCGTCACAGGCGCATACCCCGAAAAAACATTCGCCACAATATTTTGGGTATTGCGACGATTTTCGAGTCGCCAATCATTGGAGTCAATCTGCCACATGATCAATGCAAGTTTCTGGGCCCTCAAGACGCCTTTTACAGCATCATTGAACGCTCCATAGGGGGGGCGCATCTGCGTCATGACATATTCGGTTCCGAGCACATTGTTGACCGCATCCTGACACATGCGCAGTTGCTGTTCGATGTCTTGAACAGAAAGCTTTCGCAAATCTGGATGATCGTAGGTGTGATTGCCAATGACGTGTCCTTCGTCCACAATTCGCTGCAAAATCCGAGGATACCGCCTGGCATTAATCCCTTGAACAAAGAAGGTTGCGCCTTGAATGTTATGGGCTTTGAGTGCATCGAGAACGGCTTCGGTGTCTGGGTCTGGGCCATCGTCAAAGGTGAGGGCACAGTTCGTTCCGAAGCGATCGCCATAGGAAATGACCTTAAGCTTTTCTGGCTCAATGGGTTGAACGGCATTCACCTGGATGCTTCGACTGCGTTCCAACACTGCATCCAATAGCTTCAGCGTTAACTGATCAACTTTGCCCGTGCTTTCAAGTTCTTGATGAACCGCCTGAAACTCCTTCACGGCCTGCTCGGTCAGCGCCCCAAACCATCCATCAACCGCACCGACATGACATTTGGGGTAGTCGGGCAATTTCTCCGAAATCTCATTCAATGCTGACTGAAGAGCCATGGTGCCTGCCGTCACGCCTCTCATGGGAATGATGCGCCCCAACCCTTGCCAAATGGGCTGCAATTCAACAACGTCCTGTAACGATCGAGCGCCAAGGGCTTCGGGTTTCGAAACGGTGGACTGCTGCATCAAGCTGGCGATCGCCACCAGACCCGCCTGTCCATCCCCTCCGGCAATAACTTCGTCATAGAGGCGACCAAATTCATCCGGACTGTTGACATGATTGTCCAAGTTGACATCAGCCACCTTTAAATAATCCGGCAGTCGATCAACTGGCAACTTCATCCATTTCCCTGCATCAACAAATTGCTGCTTCTGAATGTCCATCAGGATGTCCTCCAACGGTAAGTGCTGAATGATGCGGCGACAGGTCGCCAACCGAGCTTCCTTCTTGCACCCATGCCAATGACCTATGTCAACCCATGACGCATGCCAAGGTAAGGGGGCGATCGCTTCAGATAGTGACCAGGCTAGGGCGATCGCTGGAGTCAGCGGTCTTAGAATCTGCTCGTGAGCGTACGCCTACAAACAGGTCTAGGATCAAACTCAACTAGCGACAGCGACAACTTCCTGGGGTAGTCCTAGGCTTTCGTCTTAAGACACTGGATGCACGGAGAACCCCCACATCGCAGGGGCTCTACATCCAACCCTCAGACCATAGGACTATCGTTTGGGCTGATGATGATTCCCAAACTGGATGGGTCTATCTGCAAGTCAACACTATAGGTATCACAAGCACGTGAGCGGATTCCTAAATTTCAGCAAATTTTTTTTACGCACGGCTTAAGTTACGACTTGGCAAACTTCTCCAACTGCAACGAAGAAAAGAGGGTTTTGGGCGTGCGTCGCGCGCCCAAAACCCTCTTTTCTTCGTAAACTTTGCCAAGTCGTGTTAAGTACTGTTGGATGAGGCGATGAATGGTGCGCGATTAACGCCATCAGAAATGGGCGACACAAGAAGCGGGCGATCGCCAATCCCCACTGGAGAAAATCTATTAGAAGCT
>JAYKJC010000121.1:0-7900 GCA_035285885.1 Leptolyngbyaceae cyanobacterium
GTATAGCCAATCAACACCACCCGATCGTCTATCCAACTGGGGTCAACTTGCTCCTCTAGCACATCGACGAGGGAGACTTGCCGAACCGCATTGACCGGACTGCGATAGTTCAGCATCACCTGATAGTCAAATGCTCCTGTCGAGGCATAGCCCCCTGACCGTTCGCTGAGCGGATCGAAAACAACAGTGCCGATTGTCAGGGCTCCCCATTCTGTTTGATCAGGAAAGATTCCCTCCGCCTCTAGATAAATTAATCCCAGTAAGAAGCTGAGGGATAAGACCTCATTGTCTGGGCTGTCATCATTGCACAAATGAGGCTGGCCCACGACGACAGGGGGCGGGCTGGGCACCGAAATCATGATGCTGCGACGAATGACGCCCCCAATATCTTCGGGAAAGTCAGCAAAGCCAACAAGGTCAGGAGCGGTTCCTGGTGCGGGGGGGACGCCAGGCTGGGTCGCAGAACTGAGGAGACAGGCCGATACGATGCGATCGCTCGATGACAACACATCGGTGAGTGCCACTCGTCCTTGCGGCGGTCCCTGCGGTACATCGCGGGCGATGTCCAGTCCGATAGCCCGTGGATTGTAGCTGTCCAGTATCTCCAACGCTTGAGCCAGGGTACCATCATGCAGCGGATACTCTTGCAGAGTTTGAATATCGGATTCTTCGACGCCAACAACAAGCACCCGTTCATCAATGGCTTCCCGAGGTTTGAGGCGCATGAAGCGATCGTACGCTTCTAGCTCGGTTTTCTCAAGTAAGCCACCATAGCGAAGTCCAACCGTGACAGCGGCGACAGCCACACTCGTCAGAAGAACCATGCTTCCGATTCGTTTCGTAATGTGATGTTGGTGGCTGGCAAATACCATGGGTATCGGCTCCCGAGAGTGAATGATTGAAAGATGATGATTGGATTAGGACGATTGCTGAAGTAGCTGCTGTTGGGCTCGCTGAATGACTTGAACCCAGTGACGGCGATCGCCATGATCCATCGTCAAAATATCGGACTGCGACCAGTGAAAGTGCATGGCAATATAGGCTACCTCCTCATACAGTTGCTCTAGGGGGTAGCCAATCCCTCCCCCGACGACGCTAACTCCATATCGAAATGCTGTGAACAATGAGGACACTGGGCTGGAATATGGAGATGACCCTGCTGATTCAAGCGATGATAAGCTTCTCGCAAATAGGCGAGATCTGGAGAAAATAAGTTCTCAAGCATCTCAGGAGTGATCTGAGATAGCGTCCCTAATTGCGTAATCACCTGTGAAAGTAAGACTAGCGTGGCATAGCCCGGATAATCGTGAATCCGGCGATCTTTTTGGGCAAGCATCTCATCTCTCGCAGTGGAAAGGCGCATGTGTCCGTGCCGATGCACAGTTCCCTCGGCATCGACCAGTCCCCGAGGCAACGTAAACGGAAACTCAGTTATTAGACCGGAAGGCAGTGTTACAGCGGCAGGAGTCACAGGTATCATAGGACGCTGGAGAGAATTGTAAGGGCTGTCGGCTAGATGCACGAAATAAAAAGATAAGAATAGAATGAATCAGTCAAGAAACTATAAAATAGAGGCTGGGCAGAAGATGCTAAGCAAAGAACTGAGACTCTAAGGCCGGATCTGACGATTCACGCAAGTGAGTAATGTCAGCCAAGTCACTGCTCATGGCTTCGTGGCTCGTAGATACGTGTGAGTTAGAAAGATAGGATTGCTCTTCGCCGAACGGTTCTTCATGGCTAGTTAAAGGTGAATAGTCGCCCGTCGAAGGGGGCAATGGGGTGTGGGCAGCGCTGCGCTCTGCATGATCCCCATGACGACTGTTATGCATTTCGGTATGGATTTCATCGTCTAGCTCATTAATCTGACGATAGAACTTCTGCAAGTAGTTGAGATCGCACGCAAAAAAGCGTTCGACGACTCGTGGAGTGACCTCATCAACGGCACCCAGTTGAGTAATTACTCGCGATAAGATAATGACAGTGGCATAGGCGGGATTCGATCGCACCCGAGGATCTCGGAGCGGAACGATTTCGTCCATTGCAGTGGACAGCCGCATGGTTCCCATCCGGTGAACCCCACCCTCATCATCCAGGTATCCTTTTGGAAGCGTAAACTCAAATTCAGTTTGCATCACTAAGTTCCCTCACCACTAGACTGCACCCGCAGAAACTCTTCAACCGCCAGCTCCAATTCCTCAATCTGGAAATCAGTGCTGTCAGATTTAACGTCTGCAATTTTGTAACTGGTCGGCCATCCCCGCAGAAAACGAAACCGTGCCTGGGGGTCGCCATGCTGGTCATAGATGGTCAGATCGCCATCTCGCCGTTGCTTTGCCCAGTTGCCATCCTCAACAGCCTTCAGCCATTTCCACAAGGAATCTGAAATGGTCATCCCCCGCTTGAGAATGATATTCTCACTCTTCATATTTCCAGGCATTTTTGTCCGATTCACCCGACCTTTGGTCGCATTGGCGCTACCCCATTTCTGAGGAGTGACCTCACAGACCTCAATTACCTCCTGACTCCGCTTGAATCCCTGGCATTCCGCAAAGTACCCATCAATTAAGTCATGGGAGTCATCTAGCGCAATTTCGAGATAAAAACGCGATGTCGTTAAAATTTCATACGGATCTTTTTTGGTTTCCATGGGTCACAAATGAGTGAGTAAGAATAACTCAGAGGTTTGATGGAGCAGGCGTGTCGAGAGCCCTTATGCCGCACTAATGCGGTGGCAGGTTTCATACACAAACTCTACGGTTTCGGTGAACAGTTCTGTTCCTCCGGGCTCCATCTTTGAAGTCTTATAGGTTTTTGGAAAACATCCCGTAAACTCCCATTTGGCGGCGGGTTCTCCTGCCTGGTTGTAGACGGTCAGCGCTGCATTCTTGCGTTCTCCGCCCCTGGCCGATCCTTTTCCAGCCATTGGTCCCCCCGTTGAGTGAGAATCTCGGAACCAGTCATGCATCGACATGTCTTCAGCCGTTGCAACAAAATCGACCGTGACTGTACCGCTGGTGACGCCGCTGACGGTGGCCTGCATGAAGCTAGCGGCGTCTTTTCTGACGCCAAAGGACTTCATATCGCCCGCCGCTTCTAAAGTAATTTGAATACCACTCACTTTCTTAACAATGAGTTCCGTCATTCCGTCAAATTCAAGAAAGAATTTGGAATTTGCTAACAATTCGCCATCTGACATGGGGCTACTCTCCGCTTGAATCAATAACTCGCGTGTATTTACTAAGTAGGGTAGGAAAACTGAAATGAATTCTTATCGCGCTATTTCACTCGCTTCACGTCTTCACAAACGATCTCATAGGTTTCAAAAGCTAAATCAGTGCCTGTTGCATCAAAGTCAGAGACTTTGTAGCTTTTGATCCAGGCATTTTTGATATCCCATCGCATGATTTCATTGTCACCGGGGTCATAGGCAACAATGGAACCATTCTTTCGGTTGTCGGCCCACTTTCCACCCCCTGCGCCGGATGCGCCGCTATAGTCCGTGGGCATCGTATTCTGCATCCATTCATAGAAGTCCATATCTCCTTCTGCAAGATAGACTTCAAGGGTGATATTTGGATTTTCCTCATATCCCGTGGATGTACTTTGCCGACGGGTAACGCCCCCTTTGCCTGACATTAGGGGCTTCTCACTACCCTGCACTTGCCCCTGGAAGGATACTTCTTGGACGCTTTTGAGGAGTTTGTCGGTTAATCCGTCGAATTCAACGTAGAACCGACTGGTGGTAATCGGTCTAATGGGTGCGTTATCAGCCATGACTCATGTCTTACCTTCTACGAACTGGTTGTACACATATTTAGGACAATACAGTAAGAAATCCTGACGTTGCATCCTGGTTGGCTGACAAAAGTTCTGGTGTAGGTTGGCGTTGAGCAGAGCGAAACCCAACAGCGGCAATGGTTTCGATGGGTTACGCTAACGCTAACCCATCCTACGTCAGAATACTAGTTCCGAGAGTTTTGTCAGTCAATCAGCGTTGCATCTGTCAATTCAGCAACGTCAGAAACGTATTCCATCGATTTACTGGTTGGGAGCCCACTGACTAATGCGGAAGACCACAAATTCAGCTGGACGTACCGGACAAACACCCACTTCGACATACAGACGACCCAGCATCATGGTGTCATGGGTATTAATTTCACCATCACACTTGACGTAGAAAGCTTCATTGGGCGAGGCTCCGAATAACGCTCCATCTCTCCAGAGACGAGTAAGGAATCCGCTAACGGTGCGATTCACCCGTGCCCACAGGTCTTGATCGTTGGGCTCAAACACTACCCACTGAGTCCCGATTTCAATCGACTTCTCAATGTAGCTGATCAATCGACGGACGCTGATGTAGCGCCACTGGACGTTATCCGGTTCAACCAACGTGCGAGCGCCCCAGACCTTGTAGCCTCGACTGTAGTTCGCAAAGTTCCGAATACAGTTAATGCCTTTCGGGTTGAGCAATTCCTGCTCGCGCATATTGGTTTCATAGGACAGTCCAATAACGCCGCGAGGCGTTTCGTTTGCAGGTGCTTTGAAGACTCCGCGAGACTCATCGGTGCGGCACCAGATGCCCATCATGTGACCGCAAGGAGGCACCATCAATGGTCGCCCGCCGTTGCTCGGATTGGAGACCTTGATCCAGGGATAGTAGAGTGCCCCAAACATGGAACGACGGTTGAACGACGTGAGCCATTTATCCACATCCTGAGGCTTATACTGCTCAGGGGGAACCGCCAGATCGTCATTTTTCCCAATTTTAACGGGAGGGGCGTCTAGCACGGCCATGCGATAGGCGGGGCCAGGGAAGGAGTTCTCGCAGAGGCTGATCATCCGTTCCATGAGGGCGTGAACCTGGTCTAGGTCGAGCCATCCATTTTGGTAAGCTCGCATCAGATCTGGACAGGCAATCATGGCAACTTCGTCAATCTCAAACAGTCCCTCAATGCCTCCCTTATCTTCTCGAACACCCTGAATGTCGCGGTTGATGCGATCAACGCTACCAATGTAAGGAGGGGGGAGGATTTCGTAGGTGCCGTTTACCGGACGCAGAGAGAGAGGGCCAGGGCGACGTGCCTGAGGATTCTCAACCGGAAAGAGATCTTCGAAGAGTAAGGGTTCGAAGTCTGCGAGGGCAGTCTCAACAAAATCAGCGACTTCCGGATCGGCGTTGGGATCCATGGTCAGGTGTTCTTGTTCAAACAGAACCTCCGATCCGTGGGTTACTTTGAGTTTGAAGAATTCTCCAGTGTTGAATGGAGGTTCAACATCCTCAGGTGCATTAGAAGGCAAAGGCTTGGGCTCACTCTCACCAATGGAAACACGGTAGCGATCGCCCGATGGCAGAGCCGCAATTCCATTCCCATTTGCTGAACTGCTTTCACGTAAGCGAATACGGAGAGATGGCTTCTTCCCTGACGAGAGAAGTTTGGTTGCCGTTTCCTCAGGGGGTGGAGCCTCAGCACCAGGAGGACACGTGCCAATGCTGACAACCCAGCACCGTCCGCCACCATTCAAGAACCATCCCTGAACAGCAAACGGCAGGTATGCATCAAAATCTGTGAAACCAGGGTGAGGCGAACCTGGCTTTCCATAGTATTGAAGATATTGATCCCAGTTGGTGATCAACATGGGCTTAAACAGTTCAGCGTCGCCTCGAATGTCTTCTGTAAAGCCGACAAATCCGGCAACACTCATGCTGACGCCCTCAATCGGACGACTTCCACGATCGACTTCTTCAACGTATACACCGGGGGCAAAGTAATCCAATGCCATTGTTCTTCATTCCTCCCTTGTGATGGGGCTACAATTTGACGGAGATTTGGATAGATGACCGTATATCAAACGCACCCACGTGATGAACTGTACCTGTTTGACGAAACGCACCCACTCGGCGAAGCAGTCTGGAGATAACACGCACTCAATAAACGATCGAATCAGGATAAGTTAATCAAACGTTGCAAATCAAATGTTGAAAATTCAAAGATGTATCTCACTGTTCATGGCAGATAAGGTAGTTCCATACTTCTCAAGCATGACTACCCATAAGGCTGTTGCTATTCTCGTTGATTCAGCATGCTATGTTGAGGGTACCGGGAACGGACGCTGTGAGGGAACCGTAATTCTGACCTGGAGCGCAGGTCTCAAAGGAGCGCATAGCACATTCCATAATCTGACGGTCTCCGTCCATTCATTATTCGAGACCTGAATCGGTAACGAACCTTGACCTTTTAATTCTGGTGCTAAAACCTCCTCAGGTAACGCATCATAACTAGACAAAATGTTGAGAACTTCTGAGAGCAAATATTGTTCACCCAATGTCGTATAGTCACTAACACTAATGAGGAACGATACATCAAACCATTGAGCATGATTTGGAGGAGTGGCAAAATCTGGAGATAGTGTCACTGCCAGGGGATGATCCATTTCCCAAGCTTGGGAAGGAGGAGGGTCGTTCGTCTGTACAGGTGGATTTGTTTTCCTTATCTGTACGTGGTAACAATACACATTGAGCCCAGGGTTATCTGAGCGAGTGAGCATTGGGTGATTAAATGAAATCTGCTCTGTGTCAATCGTTGACAGCTCTCTGGAGAGAAATTCTGCAAGAGTTTGAGTAATGGCAGAAATCATGCGATAGACCGTAGTCAATAACGTAGTCTTAACTTACTAAGGCAACGATTCTGTTGACTATCAGACTTTAGTTAGGTTCTTTTGGTGATGGCTTAACCCCTATTATCAGTTCATCGTTCGCAACTTAGTTGGCAATTCAGTTGCAATTGGATTGGGTTGGCAGCCAAACCTGTAGCGATGCAGTTCTGTATGGAGTGTTGGGTTTGCTTAATGCGCAGAGTACTTGTTTAGCGCAACGGTGTGATCCCCCGCTGTCGCTGCCCCCTTAAAAAAGGGGCTCACAAAGTGACTGGCTCGAAGTCCCCCTTTTCAAGGGGGATTTAGGGGGATCGGACGAAAATCTCGCTAAACACGTACTGCGCTCTGCGCATTAAGCGAACCCAACCGACCTCTTAGGGCGTGTCGTGCCTCTATGACTATCTTGAAACAAGGGGTTCGAGAGTTTGATTTGTTAACTGAGCTGTAAACATACCTAACGTTTTTGAAAACTGTCCTGAATCACGCCATGAACGCTAGAAACATATCGCTTATGTAGCTTGGTGCCCCCCATGAAAAAAGTTACTCAGATACTATTGAGAGCCTATCTCAGACGCTATCCTGCTCGGTTCAGGCTCTCTCAGTTTAATTTTTTATCTAAGTACAGCTGGATTAAGAATGTTCTGGAGGATCTGCGTCCAGAATTCTTCCCGCCATTGGACGATGAGGGTGCGGATGTCGAAGGGGTGCCTTTCGATGCGGTGCCTCGCAACATTATTCATCCCCTAGAAGGGCGAGAAATACGGGGCGATCGCGGCACCTACCGAATGGATACCTTTCAGTACGCACGGGGCAACGGGCTGATCTTTTCAGGCGTGCAACTGGAGTCGAATCAACCTGTCACCATCAAGGTCTATCGGCTTGAGCATGCATTCTTTAGTGAGGCAGATATTCGCGATCGCCAACAGGCGTTTGAAAGTTTAGCGGGCTTGAAGCTGGCCGATGAGCGCGATCATGACTTTCGGGTGCGATGTCCAATTGAGGCGATCGCCGATGCGTCTCCCATTTCAGCGGATGATGGGCGTCACGGAGCTCACTGCTGTTATTTGATGACAGACGGACACGATGCCGATAGTCTCACCCTTGCGGAGGCGATCGCCCAACGACATGCGTTTCCTCCGGCGACGGTGCGACGGGTGCTGGAGCAGATTTTGCAAACCCTGGCCTTCCTCCACCAACAGCGATACACGTTTCCGTCTGGACAAACGCAAACGGGGGTCATTCATGG
>JAYKJC010000122.1:0-3337 GCA_035285885.1 Leptolyngbyaceae cyanobacterium
GACGCAATGGAGCAAAACTTACCAATCACCAGCTTGTCGCCAATGAAATCGAAGTGGTACAGCACATTCTTCTCGAAGTTGTCGGGGTTCTCAAAATCATCGTAGTAGGTGTAGTCGCCGACGATAATGAGAGGATTGGTGATGATGTTTTTCAGGTAAACTAACCGAGTTTGTCCCTCAATGGGGTACTTCGTTTCGGGTGAAGGGCCATGCGTCATACGTTTATCAACCTTTTGAAAAAGCGTTATGGATAGGTAGGCGGTGATGCAACTTTCGCTAAGCGGACTAATAAAGAGGGCTCAGCTTGAACAAAGCCAAACTTTTGATAAAACGGGATCATCTCCGGTAAGCAAAACAGATGAATACACTCAATCTGTGATAATTCAGGATGTTGCACGATTTGCTTCAGGAGTGAATGACCGAGTCCCATCCCCCGACATTCTGCGGCCACAATCACATCAAAAACAATCGCTCTGTACACCCGATCGCTGAGCACCCGCGCAAAGGCCACCAGCTTTTGAGACTGAACCTCACACATGCCGAAGATGTAATCAGAGTTGAGCAGCATTTTCTGAATATCAGAGGCTTGTCGGCCTTTTGACCACCATTCATGCTGGTAAAGTTCGTGCAGTTGGGCAGCTTGCGCATCAGTAAGCGTAGAAATGTTTTGATACATTGTCCGGTAAGTTACCTTAATCGTTAACTGTTTTGATGTCGGGAGTTACCCATTGTTCTCACCCTCAGACTGGTGTCTCTTATGTAATGAATCAGCGGATGAGGGGCGATCGCCTCCCATGCGACTTCTTGATACCCCAGTCGATCATACAATCGCTTTGCCCCCATGTTCTGCTCAAATACAATCAGGCTCAGTTTTTGAGAGCCTTGGGCGATCGCACATCATCGGATATACCGTCAGAGGCGATGCTGTAGAGCGTGGCGATCGCCAAGGTTAGTCACCGTACTTAGCCAACGCGCATAGTGCTTAAATTTCGATGGCCTCAAATGCCTGAAAACCTGTGTGTGTAGCGACAGCCTTAGCTTTGAGACGCTGCAATAGGGTGTTACTGATTAGACTGCTGATTGGAGGAATAATCGTCGTTGGGCATATGCCATACGCCCCTACCGTTGGTCATTCATAGACCACAATTTTTTGATGCATCTCCAAACTCATCACGCCCACTGTCGGAGATGTGAAGCAACACTGGCAAAAGCCCCCACGCCAGCATTGCCTCACTTATTCATCCTATTCAAAAATTGGCTGATGTGCAGGTAGCGATCGCCTCATCCCCCGATTGTAGGAGCCCCGGTCGTCCATTGGAGTGAGGCTCACTGTTGGCGTGCTGTAGCAACATTTATGGAGAAAGGAGGGGTTGGGGGGAGGTCAGGGTGGCGTTGACCACTTGAACAACGTGACTCACACCGTCTTCAGCCCGAATGTGTTTCCCCATCTGTTCAGCCCGTTGTCGCATGTCAGATGATTCGAGCGCCTGCTCAATCGCACGGGCCAGCCGATCCACCGAGAGTTTCTTCTTGGGAATTGGCTGGGGACTCACGCCCAGGGTCGCTGTGCGATCGCCCCAAAACGGCTGGTCAGCAAAAAACGGCACCACGACCCCCGGCACGCCCGACCGCAACACCGCCGCTGTCGTACCCGCACCCCCATGATGAACAATCGCGTTCATTTGAGGAAACAGCCAGTCATGGGGAATGGAGTCCACTTTGAACACATGATCGGGTAAGTCAGTATTTTGGATGCCGCCCCAGCCTGTCAGCAATACGCCGCGTTGTCCCGTCCGTTCTAGCGCGGCAAGGGCGATCGCTGTCGTGGTCTCAGCATCTCGACTTGACATCGAGCCAAAACCGATGGAGACCGGAGGCTTACCTGCATCCAGAAATGCCTGCAAGTCAGATGGGGGAGAAAAATCAGATGGTACATCTAGAAACCAGTACCCAGTCACGTGATGGGTGGCGTCCCAGTCGGGGGGATGAGGAATGACAGACGGGCTATATCCAAAGAGTTTAGGGAGCGATCGCCACCGATGACTCAAGAAGGGACATTCCTGATGAGGGGCTAGCTGTAGCGTATGCTGTCGCCAGTGATTGACGGATTGCTTAAAGAGTTGCCAGTAGAATTGGTTGAAGAACTGATAGGTCAGGCGATTCACCGTTTTGCCAAGCCGTAGCTGAGAAGCCATGGGGTGAGTCAGCGACCCTGTGGGCAAAATCGGCTGGAGTAGGGCGATGAACGAAGGGAGTCCCAATCGTTCTGCCACATCATCACCGAAAAAGGCGGTGCCGCTGCTGATCACCGCATCGACGTCTTGACAGGAATGCCAGGTTTGATCCAGACATTCTGCCAGAATTGGCTCCAGGGCCTGCCGGAGGCGACTCAGCGCTTGAAACGGATTTCCACCCGCCTCTATCATGCGCTGGCCAGATTCTCCCTGAGTAATGTCTTGAATGTTGCCGCCGATGGGCCAAAAGTCGAGGCCGTAGCGAGTGATCGTATCTTGGAAGGTGGCATGAGTGGTGAGCCGTACCGTGTGACCTGCCCGTTGCAGACCCACACCAAGAGCGATATACGGCTGTACATCGCCTCTAGAACCGATGGTAAGAATGTTGATATTCATAAATTGGAGAGGGAAACAATAATTAGAGCAGACTATTGACGTTGACCGTGAAAACCATCGGTACTTTCTCCGGATAAAAATCCTATGCTGTCAGTTGATTGAGGGGAATTGGGCCTCGGGTTTTAGCCGTGAGAGGGGCGATCGCATCAAAGGTTTTGATGTTTACATCACTGATCATTGGATCGGCCTTGAGTACGGTAATGAAAAGGCTGTTCACGTAAGCATCTAAGGCGCGTTTATCTTCAAAACAGTACACGCCCCCTGCTTCTTTCGTCTCATCATTGATGATCCAGATTTTCCATACGAGACCAGGGAAGGTGGCGATCGCATCCACCGCATGAGAGAAGGCGTCCTTGAGTTCGCCCCTGGCACAGGTGTACGTTAAGTTGATTTGCAGAATCGTGTGACTCATGGGGTTCTCCTTGGGGGTGAGTGAAGGTTGATGAGATAAGACTTGTGAGATACAACGACAGCGACTTGTGGCGACAACGATTTGAGGATAGAACTTACTTGGATCTGAAACTACCGATGGTGGCGTTGTTCTAGCCAAACTCGGACTTCGTCTTCTGTTGCAAAACGATGAAGGCGTCCAGCGACGGGATCGTACACTTTCCAGACCTGGCTATGGCCTGAGGTCTCATAATAGATGCGCAGTTCATCACTGGCATCTAACAGGTCTATGAGAATTTGCGCCGCCCGACTCCATA
>JAYKJC010000123.1:0-12438 GCA_035285885.1 Leptolyngbyaceae cyanobacterium
CCGTGAATGCTCGACAAGGGAATGGGTTCTCCGATCCCCAGTGCCCAAAATTCCGCTGCCTGAGCGACGCCCTTCTCGGGTGATTCGCATTTGTTCACCGCCAAGATCACTGGAACCGACTGTTGACGCAGCCACCCGGCGATCGCCTCATCCGCCGACGTGAGCCCCTGTTGTCCGTCTACGACCATGATGGCGACACTCGCCTCATTGAGCGCGGCAAACGCCTGTTCACGAATGTAGGGCAAGAACTCTGTGTCGTCGTCAAACACCAGTCCCCCCGTGTCCACCACGAGAAAATCCCGATCCTGCCAATAGGCCGGACGGTAGGTGCGATCGCGTGTCACCCCCGGTTCATCATGCACAATGGCATCTTGAAGGCCGCTGAGGCGATTCACGAGGGTCGATTTGCCGACATTTGGTCGGCCAATAATGGCAACAACAGGCAAGGACATGGCGTTCTGCGCGGATAGCTTCAGCGCGCGGGTAGGAGAATGATGGGTGAGAGGCGAACGACCGTCCGCTCCCTTGGCAATATCAGAACCAACCTGTAGGGGCGCATGGTCATACCCCCCTACGCAACATTAATGCTTTGTATATGCCTTCATACCTAAGAAGATGGCGAAGGACGTGTATTCGGTTACTGATGAAAATTGCCCAAATCATCATTGTAGCGATTCGACCCCCGAAAATTAAATTAATTTTTCTGGGTGATGAAGAAAAGTCTTTTGGGGATTCCCCACGCACACATTAAGAATCAGAGCTGTCAATAACAAAACTGTCTGCCAAGAGTGTTCTGTACTCTACAAAAAATGGGTATGCTCCGGGCGTAGTCAAAGTGATATTTCTCTATGAATGTCAAGGTATTGACAGCTCTCACCCTCTCGACATTGTTGCTGGTTTTTGCTGGATGCAGTTCAGAGCGGCAACCATCAGCCAAGACTCCGGATGCTTCTGCATCGGTCAAAACGAGTCAAATCAGAGCACACATCGCCACCGTTTTATTTCCCTTGCTCCGCCTGACGCAATTTCGCAATAATGTCGGGGTAGTTTTCCATATCTTCCACAGATTCAAGTGGAGGGTATGTTACCGGATTGCCTTCTGCGATTTTGCGATCAACATAAATGTGAAAGGCTCTCTGATCACTTTGATGAGCTAGAACATACGCTCTCAAATCACCTAAGCTCATTTGATGAAAATCGGGTCGGTTCATTAAACAAACTCCCATTTCCCAGTTGATTGAATTGAAATTAAAAGAGTCTCACCTATGAAAAAAACCACATTGCCACTACGTTCATCTATGCGTACAAGATAGATTGGCATATACAGCTTTGTTGCCCAACACGAAAGAACAAAACTCTGTTTTAACTGTGCAAGTGTTGGCGACATACCTAATTCCTTGGTTCCTATTGTAACCTTGGTACTCGCACAGTATTCCCTATAACTTTTCACTGATCAACGAAGGCTTTACAGATTCAGACACTCCAAAAATGATGGGCTTGGATGGCCTCAAGCTTTTTCTGTAGGTGTTGCTTCGCTCCGATTAAGGCACTTTGATTTATCTGTTCAAAGCGCACATCGCCCCCTTAACATATTGCCTTAGCCGAACGACGAGCCTGCTGAGCCTGGTTAAACTCATTTTCCTCATCAGATAGAAACGGCTTGTCAGAAGGTGGGCGCATATCCCATTGCACTTCAGATAAAAACAAGAGCGTTCCTGCGATGATTATGCCTGAAAAGAGGAACGGCCATAGGCTGAACAGCGGCAACAGTGCAATTCCAATGAGATGACATCCGCCTGCGATGAGAAAGGTGCGCGATCGCACTCCCCATCCTGTCAGGACATAGCCCAGGGCGCTCAGTCCTAGCCAAAGCTGACAAAGGTGAAGAATAACCCAGCCCCAACCGAGAAAAATGCCAAAGACGCCATCCACCGTGTCACTCAGGAATTTCTCTCGAACAACACCGTCACTATTGACGTTCAGGAGACGGTGATCCAGGGTCAGATGGCGGCTATCACATGGAGATGGCAAGAGCGCAACATTTCAACAGGGGCCACACAGGAGACCGATGATGTGATTTGGGTTGAGCTTGTCAACGGTAAAATCCAGCGTTGGCGAGAATATATCGATGACAAGACGCTATCTGGTCAATAGACCGGACAATAGGATGGTTACTCGTCCCGTCAATGCATCACCGCTATGTCATCGTATCCAAAGCCAACTAAAGCTGAAGTTCAGGCTGCCTACGGCAAGACCGCTCCCGATATCATTGCGCCGAATCTCGATGTGTTGTTCTGTGGGATTAATCCCAGCATCTACAGTGCGGCTGTCGGGCATCACTTTGCGCGTCCGGGTAATCGCCTCTGGAAAACGCTTCATGCCTCAGGCTTTACCCCTTATGTGTTTCATCCGTCTGAAGATCAGAATCTGTTGGCGCTTGGAGTCGGCATGACGAATATGTGCGATCGCGCCACCGCACGGGCGGATGAACTGTCAACGAGCGACCTGGTTGCCGGGCATCAGTCTCTTGCTGAAAAGGTCAAGCGCTATCAACCCAAGGTTCTCTCAATTTTAGGAATTAGTGCCTATCGCACCGCATGGAACCAACCCAAAGCCAGTTTGGGGCGACAATCGGATCTGTTTCATGGCGCAATCGTTTGGGTATTGCCGAATCCCAGCGGGTTAAACGCTCATTATCAACTCGACAATCTGGCCAGGGTGTATGGTGAACTGTATCAACACATTGCAGCTCATACCCTGAAATAATGGCCCTGACATCAGCAATTCTCATTATGAAAATTCAGTGGGCAAAATGGTCGCCGCAAGCGACCGTTTTGCCCACTGAATTAATATGAGTGAGCACCGCTAGGGCGCGAAGTCTTTCAAAATGAGAATTGCTGACCTGCCATAAGGAGCTGTTGTAACTACTTTTTTCAGAAGGGTTTTCATTTGATGCAAACTCGTTATGATCGAGTGCATAAATACCTATGAGACACAACTTTGCAAACTTCTCACCGTTGCATTTAGACCCGCATGGATGACGGTTGCGCGGCTGTAGAATAGGGCATGCGCGGCGATTGATGGGGCGTTGCGCACGCTGCGCAGATAAATCAACCCCCACGGTGATTACCCAAAATTCCTGATGTCTACACAAGGAGAAACATATCAATGGAAGAGTGTCTTCGGGTTGGACAACCTGCACCCGATTTTACGGCGACTGCCGTCTACGACCAAGCATTTAAGACCGTGAAGCTGTCAGATTATCAGGGAAGGTACGTGGTGCTGTTTTTCTACCCCCTGGATTTCACCTTTGTGTGTCCGACGGAAGTCACGGGTTTTAGCGATCGCTACGAAGAGTTTAGCGCCATTGGGACGGAAGTTTTAGGAGTGTCCGTCGATAGCGAATTTTCTCATCTGGCGTGGATTCAAACGGATCGTAAGTTGGGTGGCGTTGGAGACCTCAACTATCCCCTTGTTGCCGACATTAAGAAGGAAATCAGTGCAGCCTATAATGTCCTCGACCCTGAATCGGGTGTAGCCCTACGCGGACTCTTTATTATCGATAAAGAAGGGATCATCCAACACACAACGGTGAACAATCTCTCGTTTGGCCGCAGCATTGATGAAACGATTCGCACGCTTCAAGCGATTCAGCATGTGCAGTCCCATCCTGATGAAGTATGTCCGGTGGGCTGGCAACCAGGGGATAAAACGATGATTCCTGATCCGGTCAAGTCTAAGGACTTTTTTGCTTCAATTTTGAGCCAAGACGATGACGACAATGACGATGAAGATGATTAAATTGCTTTGAAATTAATTTTGGATGCATTGATTTCAAAGCTTACAGCGCTATGCGCACTGATTAAGTACAGGTGTGTGTGGCGCACTGCGCCACACACACCTGTTTTTGTGCTTAACGCGGTTGCAAACCGCTATATAGAAACAAAAAGAAAAGGATGCTGATGTCAGCATCCTTTTTTTGTGGAATAGCGAGCAGAATTAAGCTCCCTATCGGGTCATGCGTGATTGAATGAAGCAGGCAACATTCATGAAACGTCACTCTGGATGAGAAACCTGATTCTGCTAGCAAGTATGGTGTGTGAGGGCGATGGAATGTGTGAGGGCGATGGAATGTGTGAGGGCGATCGCCAGCTTAGAAGCGGAATTGGGTTCTCAAGTTACCCACAATAACGGTTGGGTTGTCGTTAAAGTTGTTGGGATTGTTGATAATGTAAACCCGAGGAGACAGAGCAATGTTGTCCGTGAGCGGATAGAAGTAGGCTGCTTCAACCTCCCACTGCACACCACCAGGACCACCCGCACCCGACAAGACGAACTCTCGACCGTCGATGTAGCTGTACGGAATCAGGTAGGAGATAGACGCGAGGGCTCCCTCTTTACCCACATCTGGGAAGGCTAAACCTGCTTGCACAGACTGAGCCACCACATCACCAATGCGTCCACCCCCCTCATCACTCGGACGCCACAGTGCATAGTCACCATAGCTGTAGCGACCAAACACAGCGACATTCGGCAAAAACTGCCAGCTAAAGTTGGCGATGTATGTGTTTGCCGAAGCTGTTCCAATACCTCCGCCACTTTCACCATCATCAATCAAGCCGCCGAGAGGCTCACTCAATGCGCCTCCAATGAGCCCGTCGCCACCTGGAGGGGTGTTATTTGTCCGAGCGTAGATAAGGTTGAGTTGGAAATCAGAGCTAGGGCTGAACGATAACTGAGAGACCAGTGTATTTACGCCACCAAAGAGTCCTCGGGTCTCTGTTGGGTCAGGCGCGGTGCTGTCTAAAAATTCGTTATTTTCAGCCATGTAACCCAATCGGAAATCAAAATCTCCGAACGGAACAATGGCTACGGCACCAGCACCTCGGTCAAGGCTGGCAAACTGAGTGCCACCGCTGCTGTTAAAGCTATCGACTGCCCCCAAGATGAAGTTGTACGGGTTTCCGTCAAAGTGTCGATAGATATTGATTTGAGGGCCAACAATGAAATCAACCTTGTCGCCAAAGGCAGGAAACGCATAAAACAACTCCCGTAGACGGAAGGTGTCATTGCTACCTTGCTGCGTGAATGGAGTTCCCCAGGTATTAAATAATCCCGCCGATACATAGGCATTGGCAGGGCTACTAACGCCACTTCCCGTACTCACATCAAACTGAATGTTGAGGGAGTCTTCCCCGGTAAATGAACTGGTTAGGTTCATCCAGGACAGGGCAGTGAAGTTGGGCTCAGTTATGGCATCGGTGGCGGTCGTAGACAACTGCTCACCCGTGATGGGGTCGCGGGCACCAATTTCTCGCTCAAGGTCACCGCTAAAGCCCAAGTCCGTGTAGTGGAACACGGTAACTGCATTGAGTTTTGTCGTTGTTGAGAACTGATTGGCTTCGAGTTCAGCTGTGCGTGCTTCCAGTGCATCAACACGGCCTCGGAGGGTAGCCAACTCTGCCGCAAACTCTTCTTGCAGACGCTGAAGCACCGCCAGATCTTCTCGACTGACTTTATCCGCTAAGCCCGCAGCAATTAATTCGTTGATTCGGTCTAAACATGCGTTTAAACCGGCAGCAAACTCGTATCGAGTCAGAGCCCGATTGCCTCGGAAGGTGGCGTCCGGGTATCCGGCGATACACCCATAGCGTTCAACGAGGGACTGTAACGCCTGAAATGCCCAGTCCGTTGGCTCAACGTCAGAGAGTTGAGAAATCGAGGTGACCTGGGCCTCAGAGGTATCAGCCGCAGGGCGGCTCAACTGCTGAACCCCTGTGACCTGTCTCATTCCATTTGGACGAGCATTCGCAATGGATGATGCTCCAGGATGAAGGTCTGTCGAACCCATCATGTGATTCGATGACATGATGTCAGCAACGCTCTGAAGTTCAGAGGCCGTTGCAGTATCGCCCGATGGCCAAAGCATGACTCCCGAGGCGATCGCCATTCCAAACATAGCGGGACATAACATCAGCATTCGAGCCAATGCATGCCTAGGTTTATGATTCATAATTTACTATCCTCACACCCCACCTAACTAAAGATGGTTTCTTTGTTTAAGAGGAATTTAAAGGGTCATTATTTCTGAAAATGTATGGAGAGACACTAAATTCTCTTAAACTTTCTTAGCGTTTACCGCCCTGTAGACTGAGGTTGGTGCTCAGAATCTCAGAGACATGCGGGTTTCACGCATGTTTAACGTCCTGATGTGAAAGCACCAGACTTTATCAAGAGAGTCTGAATCGCATCTCCGTTCAGTCACGACAAGGCAAAGTTTACGAAGAAAAAGAGGAGTTTGGGCGCACCGTCATACGTCTAAACGCCTCTTCGTTGCAATTGGAGACGTTTGCCAAGCCGTACCCAGTGACGATATCCCTGAGATCAAAAGCTCCAGTTGTTTCAGCCATTTCAGGTTTAATCTTTTAAGGGAATGTGAAGGCTTGCCCCACTCTTTAGTGAAATATATGTGAAACCGCAAAAATACGTAGACGACTGTAATTTCAGAGGTCTAAATTAGAACAGTGTGCAATCCTTTGAATCTGTCAACACTCATATATTTCACTAAAAATTATGATTCTAAAAAATCAGTACGCGCTTTCACTTTCACTGGGTGCAGCATTGGTGGCTTTGATGGGAGTAATGCCATCATCTGCTTCAGCGACAGCGTTGTTCCAGGGGCAAGGGCATTATCTTGACTTTGAGTTTGATGCCAGTGGCACTGCTCTTACTGCAGGCAATGGCGAAGCCATGGATAACGAATGGGCGGATTGGGGCGTTACTCTTTCTGCCGATTCCTACCGCAGTGGAGCCGACGACCTCTTGCTCCTGTATGACAGCTCTCGCAGTGGAGCGGACAACGATCTGATGACGGGTGGGCAGTTTAGCTCTCCAAGCGAGAAAAACTTGCTGATCATCCATGAGGATACACGAAGCAACAGCATCTATCGTCCTGATGACGAAGCGAAAGGAGGAGCGATCACGTTTGATTTTTCCGCGCCTTTAACCCTCGGAAGCTCCAATTACGTTTCGACTTACCAGGGGGTAGACTTGGGCAAGATTCGCCTGGTGGATATTGATGATAACCCAACCTTGAAGGGGGTTTCCTTTAGAGCATTTTCGGGAGACCAACTCTTGTTCTCTAAGACAGCTGAGGAACTCAACAACGATGGGTTGGCGACTCAGATTTTTGCAGGCATCAACAGTGAAGGAGATAACTCTGTCTGGGACTTTAATCTCGGCAGTTTTCAGCGGGCCTCTGACACAAATGCGCTGACATCAGCAGTGACTCGTTTGGTGGTGGACTATCGCGGCAGTGGGGCGATCGCCGGACTGGGATGGCACCAACTCCACAATGAGATCGAACCCACCCAGGAAGTTCCTGAGCCTACAGCTATGCTTGGTTTAGCCGCTCTTGGTCTATGTCTCACGGGCGCAAAATTTCGCAAGCAAATCTCCTAGTCTTCAACGAAGAAAAGAGTTCAGTCATCCGTTGATTGGCGTTGACTGACCGTTACTGCTCATCCTCCAGCTTTGCCCAAGGCAGGCTGGAGTTTTTTATGGTGCTGCTTTGTCCAAAATGCCTGCACTTTGCAATGCAGCCCAGCAGCGTTGAGTGCAGGTGTGTTTCTGAAGAGAGTCGATGGGATGCCATTGAATTCCTTTGGGGCCAATTTCTTCCATGTCGGTGCTGAATAAAGGCTGAGACCGATCGGCCACTGCACATTGATAAATGATGTTGAGGGTATGCAACATCGGTCTATCTTTTCTCTCTAAGAAGAGTTCTGTGACGGTCAGCAATCGACCAATTTCAAACCGAGTCAGTCCAGTTTCTTCTTCGACTTCGCGTCGCAAGCCTTCAACAATTGTCTCGTGGGGCTCCAGTCCGCCCCCTGGCAAATCCCATCGATCGGGTTCGGGAGGCAGCATTTGATGGAGCAGCAACACGTCATCTCCATCGACAAATAGGGCAACGACGCTGACCCGCAAACGGACATTTTCGATCATCATGATTTTTAAAGTAGCGCTATGCACGTTTGTCCAGTACGGGAGAGTGGGGCGCGCCCCACTCTCCCGTTTGTGTACTTAATGCGGTTGTACACTGCTATAAAAAAGTTTCAACCGACTCTGCGTGAGTTATCGTCTTCCAACAGAACAACGACAGTGTTTAACCTCAATGGATTGAGCCCTCAATGCTTTTAATACTTCATGCTTTTAATACTCAATGCCTGCTTGAGCTTTGATGCCCTGTTCACGGAAAGGGTGCTTGATGAGGCTCATTTCAGTGACTAAGTCTGCACGCTCAATTAACTCAGCAGGAGCGCCACGCCCTGTCAAAATCACATGGGACATGTCCGGTTTGTCTTGCAGACCTTCCAGAACTTGTGCGACTGTCAGGTAACCGAGCTTGAGGGCTACGTTGACTTCATCGAGCAGGGTGAGTTGAACGTCTGGGTTGTGAATATAGCTCACTGCTTTTTCCCAGGCGGATTGCGCCATGGCGGTGTCTCTCTCTCGGTCTTGGGTTTCCCATGTAAAGCCTTCGCCCATGGCATGAAAGTCGAGCTGATCGGCCCACTGCTCCAAAACTTTTTTCTCTGCGGGTTCCCACGCGCCTTTGATGAATTGAATAATGGCAACCCGATACCCGTGACCCAGCGATCGCAAGACCATTCCGAGGGCCGCTGTTGTTTTGCCTTTCCCGTTTCCTGTATTGACGATAATCAGACCTTTTTGGCGATCGCGCTCGGCGAGCCGTTGCTCTTGAACCGCCTTTCGACGCTCCATCTTCTTTCGATACTGCTCAGGGGTAAGCGAATCATCAGGAGTGTCTTGGGTCGTAGAAATCTTTTCTGTAACAGACGGATCGGATGTTGAGGAAGAAAGCCCTGCTGTAGACATCGTGGTTCAACTTAAAGACAGCGTACTCGCGGGATGAATAGGATGGGTGGGATGGTGTGTCAACGCAGGAAGAATGCCCGCATGACCAACAATTTGGACACACTCTACCTGCGCCTCAAGATACTGGAGAAAACCCGGTAATCCTATTAAAGTAAAGAAAAGTAATGGTGTGTGCGGCAGGGCTGGGCAAATGTCTACCCCTGCCTTTCAAACCACGCCTCTGAGTTGGAGTTGAGGGTAATGACTGCCGAATTTCTATTCAATGCTGCGAACATTTTTGTTCTTCCATTTTGGACATTGATGGTTGTTCTTCCGAATTGGGCTGTTACAAAGCGAGTCATGTCATCTTTCTGGCCCTACATTATTTTGGCGTTGGTTTACTTCTATCTGTTTGTTGCTGGAATTACTCCCGAATCAGCAGAAGAATTTGCCAGTGCGGGCTTGTCTGATATTGCCTGGCTCTTTTCTCAGGAACAATTTGCTGCTACGGCTTGGGTTCATTTTGTCGTGATTGACTTATTTACAGGGCGATGGATCTATCGCGACGGGCTGGAATTGAACGTTTTCACCCGGCATTCTCTCGTCTTGTGTTTGTTTGCAGGCCCGTTGGGTTTACTGTCTCACATTCTCACCCGAAGCGGTGTTCAGTGGTTTCGTTCCCGTCAGGCATCATCTGAAGCGGCTGTTACTGAAGATTCGGCATCATCTGTTGTTGAAGGTTCCTCTTGAGAGTCTTTATGGGTTCGAAAGCGATGCGGTATAGTCCATATCGAACGGGAGTTAAGGGCTATGGCGGTGCAACCACGTTAATGACATGTGTGCTTAACCGACGCGCATAGCGCTATGTTGACGTTGTAATGGAGAATTCTTAGTCATGGATGAACTGTCCCCTATTTTGAAAGAGTTGACTGCCCATCCGGTGGCATTTTTGGGCGGTCTCGCCTCTGGTTTCCTGCGACTTAATTTGACGGATGATCCGGTGAAGACCTGGCTGGAAAAGCGATCAGGAGAACCGATAGTCAGTTCTTCAGATGCTAATTCTTCTGGGCACTCCGGGAATGGGAGTGGACCTCACTCTATTTCAATTGAATAACTCAATCGAATAGCTCAATCCAATAACGCGATTCGGACTGAGGCATTTTCAGGTGGTGGACGCAGCTCAGTCTTAGGGTCTGTTTTAAAAGTTGTTTTTTCGTGCGCTTTGCGCACGAAAAAACAACCTTTTCAGCTAGTTTTAAAACACGCCCTAGGGATTTGAGTAACGTGGGTGATGAAGGGTGGGGTGAATGGGCGATCGCTAAATATCGCTTAAATATCGCTAAATTATGTAGCGTTTTCGTTAATGCTGACGGTTTTCCAGTATGCTTCAACACGATGCATTAGCGTTATCGATGGGTGTCTTTTACAGATGACTCATGGATGTAAAAGGCTGTGCAAATGGGGGCTCGTCTTAACAGAGATGCTTGTAGTGCGATGTGCCTGGCAGCATCAATAAAGCAGTCAGCAATTTATCGTGCCTGTTACGAGAACAGCCCAATGGTTTCAATTCTCGATGGACATGGGCGTTGATTGTAAAGATATGTGTCACACTTTCATCTTTCTCTCAAGGCTCTAAACCCGTTAGAATACAAGCGATAGTTAAATAGGCAGGAATAATTATCTCCGTATTATGAGCGTTGTAAGTAAGGTCATCCTTAATGCAGATGATGAACTCCGCTACCCTAGTAGCGGGGAATTAAAGGGCATGCAAGAGTTTTTCCAGACGGGTGAGCAACGCCTGCGGATTGCAACTACCCTTGCAGAAAATGAGAAAAAGATTGTAGATGAAGCGAGTCGTAAGTTGTGGCAGCGACGTCCAGATTTTATTGCTCCTGGGGGCAATGCATTTGGTCAGAAGCAGCGAGCGTTGTGTCTACGGGACTATGGTTGGTACCTACGCTTAATCACGTATGGTGTGCTGGCTGGGGATAAAGACCCGATTGAGTCCATCGGCTTAATTGGCGTACGTGAAATGTATAACTCTCTTGGAGTTCCCGTTCCTGGTATGGTCGCTGCGATTGAGTGCCTCAAGAAGGCGTCTCTCTCCTTGCTTGAGACTGATGATGCGGCGGCGGCAAGTCCTTATTTCGACTACATTATTCAGGCAATGTCATAACTTAAGGGATGTCGTCATTGTTGGCGCATGTTCTTAACTTGACTGAGCTAGAAACTGAACCGAAGTAAGCCTCATTTAAATGTGAATAATGAGACCCTGTGTGTACGTCAGCGACACACAGGGTTTTTTAGAAGAGAGGATTTTGAGAAGAGAACATTTCCTTAATTTGGGTGTTTATAGCGGTTTGCAACCGCGTCAAGCACAAAAACGGTTGTGTGGGGCGCAGCGCACCCCACACAACCGTACCTAACCAACGCGCATAGCGCTGTAACCATTGGTGTTCTCAACGGAATGACCCAAAACGATCCAAAAAAATAGCAGCCCTTACACTGATGCTTTGCTTGCAGGCAAAAGCGATGTAAAGGCTGTAGACGCAGTTAGGAGGTATCTTAGTTACCAAGGTATCGGCAAAATAAAAGAACTACCTCTCCTTTAATAAGTTCTTAATCTTGAAGATGATTGTGTATACAATTTGGCAAAGTTCTCAAAACCTTTATTTCTTCGTGACCTTTGCCAAGTCATGTGTGTAGAAGATAGTTGTGTAATCGAATGAGCCAGATATACAGAATATTGCCATCCCTGATGCGATGGGTTAAGGACTCAATCACGTTCAAAACCTGGAAGTTTGTCGTGTTGGCTGCACTGGTGGGGGCGATCGCCCTCGGTCAGCAATGGCTGGGTGCAGTGAATGCTGAAGAACCTCAACATCCTCGCCCCGCTACGTTGATGACTGAGATCGCTCCCAACTCTTTTGGCACCCCCATTCCTGGAGTGGCGATGCTTGCTAATCAGGAGCAAGCTGATTCTGCTCAACCCGATTCTGCTCAACGTCTCGTCAGCACTTCGTCTGTCGCATCGGCTTACACGCCACGAGAGGAAATCGTTCCGGCTGATCCCACCAACTATGGCCCCCGCTATCTCACCGATATCTATGGGAACCCCGCCACGTATCCGCTGATTATCGTTCTGCATGAGACGGTAGGCTCGGCGAGCAGTGCAATTAATTTGTTCCGAACGCCTCATCCGCGCGATGCGGATCAAGTCAGCTACCACAGCCTGATTCGTCGAGACGGAACGATTGTTCATCTCGTCCATCCTCAGATGCGTGCTTTTGGTGCGGGCAATTCTGTGTTTGAAGGGCCAAATGGCCCCGAGACGGTGCAGACAAATCCTGACTTTCCGCCATCGGTGAATAACTTTGCGTTTCACATTTCCTTAGAATCGCCGGGTGATGGTCGGGGCAATCAACGTGGCCACAGTGGCTACACAACTGCACAGTACCAGTCTCTCGCGTGGCTTGTGGCTCGGCTTCCAGTGCCCGATGAGCGCATCACGACGCATCAAGCTGTTGATCGATCGGGGAGTCGGCGCGATCCCCGGAG
>JAYKJC010000124.1:0-2927 GCA_035285885.1 Leptolyngbyaceae cyanobacterium
CCCATTCTTCAATCAGCCCAACCCAGTCATAGTCGAGCCAGATCGGAAACGCCACCTGATGGCGATGCTGCACTTTGAATAAATCGCGGCGCAAATTTTTCAGTTCATCTAAGGCTGAAGCCACGGCGTCAGACGGATCGATGTACGACCAGGTATCGGGACGGGTTACTTCAGTCACCAGCGCCGAACAGGCAGAGGCAAACTGATGGGGTTCGAGATGATCAAAAGCTCCAGAGGCGATCGCCAGTCCAAGCCAGAGTTCATTGTCCCCACGAATGGCAGCGGCAATTTGCCCCAGTGCCGTCGTCTCCGTATCATTCAAACAGTCAAAATGCTGGAGTACGTGAATCAAGTTCAGAAATTCTTGCCAGTAGCGCTGTGTCTTCTGGCTGAGTTTGCTGCGTCGGTCTGTGAGTTCGTCTTCCAGCTTCGTGAGCCGAGCCATCTGTTTCAGAATCTTACCGGGATTTCCCCACTGATGAGCAGGATGCGTTTTGAGCATCTGCTCGACCTCTGTCATCTGCTCAAGCTGAGCCTGCACTTCTGGCGCAAGAGGCCGCTCGGGCAAGTTTGTCGGAATCTGTTGGGCGATCGCCTGACTCTCTTCATCACCGGGAAGGGTTTGCCCCAGTTTAGGTTGCAGTGTCGATGGAGGGGTGAGGCTATCGGCTTGCTGGATACGAGGCATCTCGTCGTACAATGCCACCACCTCTGACACAGACACCACATACCACTGATTGTCGTGCCCCAGGGCAATCAGGTAAGGCGCTTGTCCAGACCCAGATATTTTATTGACTAAAGTCGCTGAAAGGGGAGTAGGTGTTCTGGTTCGCTTGCTGTCGATGGCAATAATCGTTCCTCCTACGGCAAACGACAAGGCGAGCGATCGCTCCTTAGCCTGAACATCATCTGCCTGACGTTGCAGAATTTTTAACAGGCGACGTTCTTCTTTCAAGCGCCCCGACAATTTTTCATAATCTTCAAGCAGCTCATAATCATCCACATGGGCAATTTGAGCCACTTGATGACCAATCACCGCTTCTAGATCGGCGATCGCCTTTTTCTGCGGCACCAAATGTAGACTTGCCAGATATTGCCCAAAACTGCGTTCAACCAGTTCCTTGGCTTCCTCAAGGGTATGGGTTTGCAGCAAGTTCAGCACCATCCCATAGCTCGGCGTAAATTGACTGATCAGCGGATCTGCACCTGAGACGGCAAGATAGGCCGCTTCAGTCGCGCCCTCAAATCGCGTTTGCACCGTCACCACATGCCCCAGTTCATCCATGCCCCGGCGTCCCGCTCGCCCGGCCATTTGCAAGAACTCAGAACCGTTCAGCAGCCGATGTCCCCGATCGGTTCGCTTTGAGAGACTGGAAATGACCGTGGTACGGGCAGGCATGTTGATGCCTGCGGCGAGCGTCTCCGTGGCAAAGACCACTTTAATAAGTCCCTGCTGAAACAGTTCTTCGACCAAACCTTTCCAAGCCGGGAGAATGCCTGCATGGTGCGCAGCAATGCCTCGATAGAGAGGATCAACCTGTCCCCGTCGCCCTGCTTCAGGGTTCTGTTCTAAGAACAGATCAATTTGATATTTGAGAGCCTGCGCTTCTGCTTCATTGACGAGGGAACTGTTGCCCATGTCGGCAACCGCCTTATCACACCCGCGACGGCTGAAAATGAAATAGATCGCGGGCAGCATGTCACGCTTACTCAGTTGACTCACCACAAAAGGAATGCTGGGAGCCTTGAGCTTGCCTTTCTGCTTGCCGCGAAGCTTCAGCTTGGGGTTCACTCCCTTTTGCTTCGTATTTAGCAGTGGATGAAGCCCTTGGGGATTGCAGAAGTGAAATCGCAGGGGAACCGGGCGAAAGTCTGAATACACCAGCTCTGTCGGCCCGTGAACGTTTTGAATCCAGTCGGTGAGTTGCTCGCTGTTGGCTACGGTTGCCGACAGGGCAACCAACTGAATTTCTGGCAGCGCGTAGATGATGGATTCTTCCCAGACGGTGCCCCGTTGGCGATCGTTCATGTAGTGACATTCGTCCAGCACCACCGCCTCGACATGAACCAGAGAGGTTCCGACTTGACCAATGCTGGTTCCGTACAGCATGTTGCGGAAAATCTCTGTCGTCATCACCAAGATTGGAGCCTCTCGGTTGATTGACACGTCTCCCGTTAACAGCCCGACATTCGCAACGCCAAACTGTTGGCGAAAGTCACGGAGCTTTTGATTGGACAACGCTTTCAATGGTGTGGTGTAGAATACACGCTTGCCCCGTGCCAGGGCTCGATAGATGGCATACTCCCCCACCAGCGTTTTTCCAGATCCCGTAGGAGCACATACAACGACAGATCGCCCTGCGTCTAAAGCGGCGATCGCCTTTTTCTGAAACGGGTCTAGCTCGAAGGGAAACACCGTTTCAAGATCCAGCTTGCCATCGAACGGTGTTTGAAATTCAGTTGAAATAGGGTCGAAATCGGTTGACTGAGAATTCACATGCAATACACCTAATGTAAAGCGCGATACGAGGGCATCCTTTCTCTTAACTATAGTCGAAGTTAATTGGGCGAGAATTCAGATGCAATACACCCCTCTATAAAGCGCCATACAGGAGCGTCATTATCTCTCTTGCTGTCATTTCTCTTTCACTATAGTGGATTTCTCAAAATGCCACATCTTCATTCACCTGACTTCAGGCAGGCTGCTTTGGGCAGAACAGGTCGCTAGGCAGGGTTTGCAAAATTCTCAAACGAACGGGGATACTGGTGAAGCTGCGTTAAGAACTGTTGTCGGTTAAAGCTCCGGGGATCGCGCCGACTCCCCGATCGATCAACAGCTTGATGCGTCGTGATGCGCTCATCGGGCACTGGAAGCCGAGCCACAAGCCACGCGAGAGACTGGTACTGTGCAGTTGTGTAGCCACTGT
>JAYKJC010000125.1:0-8289 GCA_035285885.1 Leptolyngbyaceae cyanobacterium
TCCGGATCAGGAGGCAATGAATTAGTCATGCCGAGTCCCCACACACTCCTTTTTCCAAATCATCCTACTACAGCGTTCTTCGGATAAATATAAAAATGAAGTGACAAAACCAGGGATGAATCGTCAGACGGTGCTAATTCGAGGAATGATTTTTGCAGGGGCGGACGGTCGCATTGCCCCACTGTCGGTACTCCTCATCATTTTTGATGGGTTTGATGAGAGTCGGCTGTTAGCGTCATTGGCCTCGTCGCCACCATTTCACGATGGCCGTAATGACATACAAGACGATGGCACAGCCGATAATCGCGGGAACGATTTCCACGCCCTGAATATCCCATTGGAGAAACGGAAAATTGAGGCTATATGTATCGCGTAATTGGGCAAACCCCCATTCGCCTACCCATACCCCGGCTAGCCCAACTAGAACCAGTCCGGTGAGTTTGCCGGGAATACGTCGAGGAATGAAAATATTGGCAATTCCTGCACAGACAATCGCAACAATGACTTGAATGATGAGCTGAGTAATGTCCATGACGCACTCCAGTTCTGATTAATGACCCGAATTTATACGGGCAACATTAATAACTTTGGTGTGTCATACCACTTCTCAATCTGCCCTTGGTTGGCAAATCTGAAGGGTAATGAGTTGCCCGATTCTAGCCACTACAAAATATTTAGGACAAAATCTGGATAAATATATTTTTTGATACAAAACGATAAATGCTCGAATTGCCCTGATTGAGCGCGAGGACTGCCTTTTGAGGTTTTGAAGCTATCCTTTCCCAAGTTCTTTTGATCGTTCATACGCTGCTCGAATGGCTTGAATCATTGCAGAACGAACAGCGGACGATTCGAGGGCTGAAATCCCTGCGATGGTGGTACCGCCTGGGCTGGTGACTCGATCTTTTAGCTCTGCGGGATGCATCTCTGTCTGATAGAGCAACTCAGCGCTGCCTCGAACGGTTTGCAAGGCGAGTTGGGCGGCGATCGCCCTCGGTAACCCCACCGCCACACCTCCATCGGTGAGTGCTTCGATAATCACCGCCATATATCCTGGCCCTGACCCTGATAAACCTGTGACCGCATCCATTTGATATTCAGGCACCTCGACCACATCACCTACGGCTGAAAAAATACGCCGAGCCCGTTCTAAATGCTCAGGCTCAACGTGTTGACCAGGGGCGATCGCCGTCATCCCAACGCCCACAATTGCAGGGGTGTTGGGCATCGCTCGAATCACAGGTTGACCTGAGAATGCTGCCTCAAGTCTTTGGAGTGGCGTTCCAGCCAAAATCGACAGCACTAACTGGCTGAATTCGAGACTTTGACGGTCGAACGCATTGACAACGGAATCAAAAATCTGAGGCTTGATGGCCAGGAGCAGTGTTTCTGACTGGCGATAAACGGCTTGATTATCGGATGTTGTGTGAACGCTGTATTGAGTTTGCAACTGCTCACAACGACTCGCTTGAGGATCACTCACAATAATGCGCGATGCATCATATACCTGGCTAGACACCAATCGGGAGAGCAGCGCTTCTCCCATGACCCCGCCCCCAATGATCCCCAGTTGATATATCAATCCATTCGACACAGATCCACCGTCCTCGCACTTAAGAAACTTAAGAATATGTAGGTGTGCAAGCACCGCCCGCACGCCCACATATCCTACTATCAACCCACAGAAATTACAGCGCTATGCGCGTTGGTTAAGTACAGATGTGTGGGGCGCAGCGCGCCCCACACATCTGTTTTTGTGCTTAACGTGGTTGCAAACGCTATAGCATTTGCTGAAAAGCAGAAATGAGCCGTTTGTGTGCTGATGTGGGGGAACTCAAAAAATAGAATCCTAAGAGAGAGGGTCAGCGGGCTTAGCCCGCTGACCCTCTCTCTTAGGATTCTAGAAATCTTCTTTAAGAAATCTAAGAGAATGACAAGAGGCAGATAGTCCTCTAAGCCATCCGCACTTGCTGCTCGGCTACCCAACTAGGCTCTGGCACCATGGATTGAGGAACGGGACGAGCTACAGGGATATGGGGATGAACTTCGTTCATCACACCCATTTGAGTACTGACCTGAACACAATTTGGAGTGAACAAGAAGATGCTCTCGCCAATGCGTTCTTGGTGACCGTCAATAGCATAGGTTCCACCTGCCACGAAATCGACCGAGCGCTGAGCCTGATCGGGATCCATCAGCGTCAAGTTCAAGACCACGGACTTACGCTCACGCAGGGCTCGAATGACTTGAGGCATCTCTTCGAATGATCGAGGCTCCATAACCATGACCTCAGACATTCCATTGAGCGCCCCTGGCATGCCAATCACATTACTGGAACCACCAATGGGCGACTCACCGATCGGCGCACGCTCTCTGAAGCGCCGACGACGCGGCATCTCTTCTTCAGGAGCGGGCTGAACATGGTCTTCATGATAGATTTCCTGGTAGTCAGCTTCCTCCATCTCATCGTACTCATAGTCGTACTCTGCAGGGTCGTTGAGCCCAACAAAATCTCTTAGTCTTCCAAAAATGTTACTCACTGTTCATACTCCATCACGACATCGAATCTAGAGTGCAGTTAATCCATGCAACTCGTGTAACTCGCGCAGCCAACTACCACCAACAAAAGCTAACCCAGAGCTTGAAAGATTACTTTAGCAAACGGCTCGTCCCTAAGTAGAGATAAAAGTATAAGTCCGGCTAGAAACAATTCACGCTGCCACGCAAAACGAAAAACCGTTCCTTTCAAAGCACCCTGTTCAGCAGGAATCAGTATGATTTGCCTGAAATAATATACTGCAATACTCAAAAATTCAATGCTACAAATTTAATTAATATTGTGAACGTTTAAATCTAAATCCTTGATTACCGCTTGATTACTGAAAGGGGCATAAATGCAGACTATTCTTGCATTTAGAACCGTCGCTGAAAATCAGATTCATTATTCTAGCTCTATTTCTAGAATTTTGGCATCATCAATTCTTAAGTAATTCTTTAAAAATATTCCTTTAAAATCGTCGCTTTAGATTGAAATCGTCAGTATTGGAATTATTTTTACTCAAGAATTTTACACAAGTCTCTTACGACACAACTTAGCGAAATTTTTCTCGTTGCAATTAGAGACGGTTGTTAGGTCGTGTTACGAATTATAGATGAAAAGGAATTATCGGTTCCATAAAAATTCGGGATCGCAGGTGTTTGTTGACACGTAAGGATCTTGGGTGCTTTAAGTTTAATTTGATAGATAGATTTGATAAATATGTCGCGTGACATATTGATAGCGGTTTGTAACCGCGTTAAGCACGTTACGTTCGTTCTCCAAACAAAATTCGACCGGGGCGAATCATTGTTGCTCCGGCCTGGATGGCGATCGCATAATCCTCAGACATGCCCATCGAGAGTTCCTGTAGAGAGAGGTGAGTCAACGGCATGGATTGGATAGAGGCCGCAAGCTCAGCGACTTGATGAAAATAGTCGAGAGTTTCGTCGGTTGAGAGCCCTAACGGGGGAATGGCCATCAGTCCCCTGATCTTGAGATGAGTGCATTGATCGAGAGACGGCAGTTCTTCTCGCAGAATTTCAGGGTCCCATCCATATTTATTCGGATCTGGACGCATTTTCACCTGTAAGCAGACCTGCGGCGTTTGATTTTCATCGATTGCGGCCTGGTTGAGCGCCTGAGCAATTTTTAGGCTATCGACGGAATGAATCCAGTCAAAATGCTGAACTGCTTTTCTTGCTTTGTTGCGCTGAAGATGCCCAATCAAATGCCATTGAATGCTGTCAGCATCAATGTCGCTATAGTTTTGGAGTTCTGTTTGTTTGGCGATCGCCTCTTGCACACGGCTCTCCCCAAAATCACGAATTCCTGCCTGATACGCTTCGTGTATCGCTGATGCAGAAACCATTTTGGTGACAGCAATTAACCTGACTGACTCAGGGATTTGCTGACGAATCGCGTGGCAGCGATCGCCGATCGACAGAGTTTCAAACTCAATCATTGAAATGTTTGCTTGTGCGTCTTCTGAAGCTGAACAAACTCGGCTTGGGTGCCTGTGCGCCGAAGCACTCGCAGTCGATTTTCAACGAGCATCCGCGCATCGGCCCGGCCAATGGGGTCAAATTGAAATCCGGCACGGGTGGATTTCACGATAAAGAACAGCCGCTGCGCATACAGCGTCGCAAACAGCTCTTGATCGTTATCCATATTACAGATGCGGTACAACATCCCAAACGTTGGATGATTGAGGTACGTTTCATTCGTCATATTGGACTGACGCTTTGCTTTCGCAAGAGAGTAGACTGCTGTTAACGCTGGCTTAGAGGTTGAGGGATTCCAGTTCATGGTTCATGCCTCGAATAACGTTAATACTTCAATCAAAGTGCCTGATGTTTCAGAAGAGTCAATCCAGGCACCTTGGATGTGGAGAAATTCGTATTAAAAGACTTGAGAAAACAGAGATACCGATTCAAGATCTAAATCAAGTTCTAAAAAAATCAAGTTCTGAAAGAAGCCATTCGCCAATCAACGGTCAGTTCTTAGATGGGGCTGGGCACGTTGCAAATGAGCTCTAGGCAATCAGTGCCTGCCCGTCAGAAGGCATGTATCGTTAACCCTTGCTCTATTGAGAAACATGTTTGAGAAACATAGCGTCCTTTCAGAAAACATATGATTCTCGAAAGGGGTGCGATTAATCAAGATTTTACTATTACATCACTTTATGTGAAAAAGTGATGACATGCTACAAATATGTACTTTATTTCTGTAAAAAATTAGGGTGTCATCTACTCAAAGACAGATTTTGGGCAGATGCGAGGGCTTCGAGTTGGGCCTGGGCTTTTGACAGCGACTCTGCCCATTCTCGAGCGGGCTGACTATCGGCGACGATGCCTGCGCCGATTTGTCCCCAGATGGTGTTCAGAGAGGGCGATCGCCCTTGTTCTGCCTGATTCTCTAGGGCGTTTGGAGGGGGCGGAACGCACAGCATCGTCCGGATGAGGATGTTGAGGTCGAGGTCGCCCCGCCAGTCGATATAGCCGCAGGAGCCATAAAACAGATTGCGGCGAGCGGGTTCCAGTTCTTCAATGATTTCCATGCAACGGACTTTGGGGCATCCGGTGATGGTGCCTCCGGGAAAGAGGGCACGAATGAGGTCAACGGAGCTGTGGGGCGATCGCACGGTACCCACAACGTTACTGACCAAGTGCATCACATGGCTGTAGCGTTCAATCGTCAACAATTCATCAACGGCCACTGATCCCCATTCACAGACCCGACCCAGATCGTTTCTTTCCAGGTCAACCAGCATGATGTGTTCGGCGTTTTCTTTGCGGTTGTCAAGCAGTTCCTTCTCCAGGTCATGATCCTGCTGTGGGGTTGACCCTCTGGGACGAGTGCCCGCAATGGGACGGGTTTGCACCTGGTTGCCGCGACGCTGCACCAGACGTTCGGGAGAACAGCTCATCATCGATCCCCAGGGGGTGTGCCAATAGCTGGCGAATGGAGACGGATTCAGCTGGTGAAGTGTTTGATAAATCGTCCAGCTATCCACTTGGCATGGACTGGAGAAGCGCAACGAGAGATTGGCCTGAAAAATGTCGCCTGCTCGAATGTACTTTTTGGCTTGACGAACGGCTGCTTCGTAGGAGGACTGATCGGACACAAATGTGATGGGGACGTGGGTTTGCTTGTGAGGAGCGTCAATTGTCCCGGCTAGTGTGTTTGACCCATCTGATTCTTGAACCTGTGTGAGAGTCGCCTCCAGGGCATCCAGGTCGGACGCATCAGTGGCGGCGATCCACAACTGCTGCTCCCAGTGGTCAAGGACGGCAAAACAGTCGGGAACGTACCAGAAGGCGGGTGGAAATGGGAGGGGATCGGGGTTGAGGGACGGAAGCTGCTCGATTTCCCTGGCAACGTCATAGCCGAGCCATCCCAGCCATCCTCCTGTGAAGGGCAGATGCGCTGGACAGGATAGGGATTTAGGTGCAGAGGCGAGCAAGTGATCCAGCGTTGGCAGAACATGTCCCACTGACGGTGTCCAGCACTGGCGGGCTCCGTGGATGATGCGAGGAGCCCCCGCACAAATCGAGTAGCGGGTGAGGGGCGATCGCCCCCGGTTACCGTTACCCTTCGTGGATTGAGAGGGAGTGGGGCTTTCAAGCAGCGTGGCAATGGTCTGTTCAGTCCAGCCGTCGTCACGGTTGGGGAGAAACAGAGCTTTAAAGATATCGCTTCCGGTGCGTTGAGCCAGGGGGTGCGATCGCCAATGCCACGGCGCAAGCGGATGGATGGTCACTCAAACCTCCTACCCAACGGCCAGTCGAGTCACCACAAACAGCACCAAACCAAAGGCTGCAAACCAATCTCGGCGACCCATTGTGAATTGATGCCAGCGCACTTGATGCGTGTCGGGGCTGGTAAATCCTCGAACGTGCATCGCATTGGCGATTTGTTCAGAACGGAGCAGCAAGTTTTCTAGCAGCCGCTCCGCTAAGATCAGCAAAATCTGGAGAGTGCCGCGAATGCCGAGTTTTTTCCAGCGGATGGCGCGGGTGCGAATGGAACGAACCAGGTTTTGCACCTCTTCCAGTACCAGGGGGATAAAACGCAGTGAAAGAGTGAGCGTTAAGGCAATTTCTGTAACGGGGACTTTAAACCGCTTCAACGGCTGCATCAAGTCTTCCAGTCCCGCTGTGATTTCTTCAGGAGCCGTGGTCAACAAAAATAGGTTACTGCTGTAGAGCAAGGTGAAGGTCAGCGTTGAAACGCGGATGGCGAGTTCAACCGATCGTCGGGTGATGTGAATGGCGATGTCCCACGGTTTAAACACATCGAAATGGACGACGACATAGCGATAGGACGTAGCAGGCGGGAGACGAGGAATCGACACATCCGCTTCCTGGGCTTGGAACGCCAGTTCATCCATTGGAAGACGCATGCTGTGGGCTGCATCCACTCCGTCTGGCAAAAGGGCTGTCACGATAAATAACGCCACACCAAAAATCGACAACAGAATGAACTGTCGTCGCCAGACCCGAAAGGGAATGCGGGCAGACACTGTGAGAAGCACCAGTACGACAACCATAGCCATGCGCCAAAAGGGGCTGGCTGCAATGGGGGTCAGCAAAAAGCCAAGCAGCCACAAGAATTTGACCCGCGCGTCGATCCGGTGGAGCCAGGTCACAGGTTGTTCGATGTACAGCCCGATGGGCAGCGTACGCAGTAAATCCATGCAACAAGCCTAAATTCCTATACTTTTGTAGCGCGATTTGCACTGCCGCGCTCCATGTCGCGCAATTTCTTTCCGCGCCATACCAGACGAATGGGGGTGCCTGCAAAGCCCAATTGCTCCCGAAACTGGCGTTCGATGTAACGCCGATAGCTTTCGCCAAACAGCTTGGGATCATTCACAAACAGCGCCATGGTTGGAGGTGTAGCTTTCACCTGAGTGCCGTAATAAATGCGGCCCTGGCGGCCCTGGCGGGTGGTTGGAGGCGTGTGCCAGCGGACGGCTTCTTCAATCACCTCATTGACCACGGATGTACTGACTCGGCGCTTGTGCTGTTCTGCGGCCACGTTCACGAGAGTGAGAATTTTGGGAACCCGCTGTCCGGTGAGTGCGCTGACGTAGATTTTTTCGGCCCAATGTAAGAAGTAGAGGCGATCGCTCAAATGCTTGTCATACTCATAAATCGTGTGCGAATCCTTCTCAACCGCATCCCACTTATTCACGACCACCACACAGGCTTTACCCTCATCCTCAATGCGACCCGCCAGCTTCTGGTCTTGCTCGGTCACGCCATCGACTGCATCCACCACAAACAGCACCACGTCCGATCGACGGATGGCCTTAAACGCCCGGTTAATGCCAAAGAATTCTGGGCCGTAGTCCACATTTTTCTTTTTGCGAATTCCTGCGGTGTCAATCAACCGATACTGCTGTCCCTCTCGCTCGACCACCATATCGATGGCATCCCGCGTCGTGCCAGAGATGGGGCTGACAATCGAGCGGCTCTCGCCCACAAAGGCATTCAGCAAACTCGACTTGCCCACATTCGGACGCCCCACAATGGCAATGCGGATTTCGGGGGATTCTGGGATTTCGCCCACCGCAGGCAAATGCTGAATCACTTCATCAAGCATGTCTCCTGTGCCGTTTCCGTGAATGCTCGACAAGGGAATGGGTTCTCCGATCCCCAGTGCCCAAAATTCCGCTGCCTGAGCGACGCCCTTCTCGGGTGATTCGCATTTGTTCACCGCCAAGATCACTGGAACCGACTGTTGAC
>JAYKJC010000126.1:0-4557 GCA_035285885.1 Leptolyngbyaceae cyanobacterium
TGCTTAGTGCCTGCCGCACAGCATTAACCGATGAGGAAGCGGAACTTGGTTTTGCAGGCTCGGCCTTACAGGCCCGAGTTAAAACGGTACTAGCCAGTCTGTGGTCCGTCAGCGACACTGGAGCATCCGGACTCATGGCGGAGTTCTATAATCAGCTCAGCCAGGCTCCCATCCGGGCAGAAGCGCTACGGCAGGCGCAAATTGCCATGCTCAATGGAGACGTGCGACTAGAGAACGGCCAGCTCCAGTGGACTGGAGGCGCGATCGATTTAAGTACGGTCTTGTCAGAAGACTTACTCGCTCAAATCAATACGATAGACGTAGAAGACTTATCTCACCCCTATTATTGGTCTGCCTTTACACTGGTGGGTAGCCCCTGGTGAGTTGTTGTTAGATTCTCGAAAAATGGGAAAAGTTTTAATTGTGACGGGAGGCAGCCGTGGCATTGGAGCCGCAACTGCTTTACTTGCTGCCGAAAAAGGATATGCGGTGTGCGTCAATTATCTGCACAACCAGGCAGCCGCACACACGATCGTGAATACGATTACCCACATGGGGATGGCGGCGATCGCCGTTCCTGCTGACGTTGCCGCTGAAGACGATGTGAACCATCTCTTTAAAGTGGTCGATCAGCGATTGGGTCGAGTCACCGCATTGGTTAATAATGCGGGTGTTCTAGAGCAGCAAATGCGAGTGGAACAGATGGATGCAGCTCGCCTGAACCGGATTTTTGCAGCAAATATCACCGGAAGTTTCTTGTGCGCACGAGAAGCCATTAAACGGATGTCTACGAAACACGGAGGGGCAGGAGGGGCGATCGTCAATGTTTCTTCCGTTGCATCGCGGTTGGGGTCTCCGGGGGAGTATGTTGACTATGCCGCATCAAAAGGGGCGATCGACTCCATGACTATCGGACTATCGAAAGAGGTAGCGGATGAAGGCATCAGAGTTAACGCTGTACGGCCTGGTTTTATCTACACTGACATTCACGCCAGTGGCGGCGAACCTAACCGAGTTGAACGGATCAAAGACTCGCTTCCCATGAGGCGGGGAGGACAGGCACGTGAGGTCGCCCATGCGATTTTATGGTTACTTTCAGATGAAGCGTCGTACACCACAGGTTCGTTTATTGATGTGGCAGGGGGTAAGTAACAGAATCCCCTGACCCTGCTAAACCAGAATTGATGCTATGGCGCTATGCGCGTTGGTTGAGTACGTGTGGGGCGCAACGCGCCCCACACAACTGTTTTTGTGCTTAACGCGATTGCAAATCGCTATAAATCGAAGAAAGCTCAAGGAAAGGCACACTTCCTTGAGCTAGGGTTTTTATCTGGGGTTTCAGGGGCAGGTGCAAAAACTATTCCAGGTTGCCGATGGCTTTGCTAACCTCTGCCGGAGTTTCATATTCGTCAGCAGGAATTTGCTCTAACAACTTCAACAGTTTGTTGTTGGCTCCTTGCTCTTCAGCGTGGGAAACCAGGTCATCTCTGGACGCCGGATAATCGACTCCTTTGAGATATTTTTGAATTTCAATGGGATTGGCAGTTGCCATTATCATCTCCTTCTACTAACGAGAGCCTTTCTCAGAAGATTTCTCAGGTTCTTCATCACCTGAACTTCGGCTCATTTCTTGAGCCAGCTCGTAATCATCGTCAAAGTCAATCTTGGGTGCGATTTTCGGATTTTCCGACATCGACTCTGCTACCATTTTTGCATCTTGAGTGCTTGCTTCCTGGGGATCAGGCTTGATACGTTCCTTCATAACTGCTCTCCAATCTAGACTGTTGTCTAGCGTTTGATGATCTAGCGTTTGATACCTCTCAATCATACGCAGATGATTTTGCGATTCACACTAGCTGAAAGACAGATTTAAGGCGACTTTTAGGAATAGAACATCCCTCAACTTGTTCTAAATAATTATGTATGTGAGTTCCTTATTTTTTTGTCAACCATTCCAATTTCGTTTCAATTCTCTTTTTATTTCTTGATGAGTTCAAGTATGGCTGTTGCTAATTTTTCCAGATCCAGAGGCTTCGCAATGTGCCGTTGAAAGCCACTTTTTAAGGCGTGTTGACGGTCTTCTTCTCTCGCATAGGCGGTGACGGCGATCGCCGGAACCTGCCCCCCCTCTTGCTGAGGTAAGGCTCGAATCTGTTGCAGTAGGCTATAGCCATCTAAATCCGGCATCCCGATGTCACACACCAGAACATTCGGCTTAAACTGCCTGAGCTGAGCCAATACTTCCTCTCCAGAAGCCACCACCTGCCCCTCTGCTCCATACTGAGCAAGCATCGTAGTGATTAACTCACGGGCGTCCTGACTGTCGTCTACGGCGAGAACTTTGACCCCCGTCAGATTGATGTCGGCTGGGACATCAGAGGGAGCGGGTGTTGGGAGAGCCGCCATGTCTTTTAGCAAGGGGAGTTGCACAGTAAACGTCGCCCCTTTGCCTTCCCCTGGACTATTTGCCATAATCGTACCCCCGTGGGTATCAACCAAGTATTTGACGATTGAGAGTCCCAACCCCAGGCCACCATACTGACGGGTGATCGAGACATCTTCCTGGCGGAAGGATTTGAAGATGTGGGGCAGAAATTCTGCGCTGATGCCTCTGCCAGTGTCGGTGATGGTGATTTGGGCGTAGGTGGGTAGTGGGGTGTTGGGGTGTTGGGGTGTTGGGGTGTTGGTGGGGTGAGTAGAGGAGAGATCGAGGTTTTCACCTGCTTCCACATTCTCAAGCTCCCACTCGCTTACCTGCTCCAATCTTACCTCTACTCGCCCCCCACGGGGGGTGAATTTAACGGCGTTCGATAACAGATTCCAGACAATCTGCTGGAGTCGAGCTTCATCGCCCATCACCTGACAGATATCGGTAAGATCCATCTGTAGGGTAATGGATTTTGCCTCAGCAGCGGTTTTGACCACTTCTAGAGCGGCTTCGATGGTTGAGGCTAAGTTGATGGGCTTTTCATTGAGCTTGAGTTTGCCTCGCAAAATACGGGCGACATCTAAAAGGTCGTCGATGAGTTGAGTCTGAACTTTGGCATTGCGCTCGATGGTGGCCAGAGCTTTTTGGGTTTTGTCTGCATCGAGTTGTCGAGTTTGGAGCAGTTTAGACCAGCCGAGGATGGGGTTGAGGGGCGATCGCAACTCATGGGACAGAATGGAGAGAAACTGGTCTTTCAGCCGATTGGCATTTTCGGCTTCTTCGCGGGCGGCAAGTTCCCGTTGCAGCATCTCATCTCGCTGTTGTTCCAGTTGTTTCTGTTCTTCAATGTCGGTAGCAGTGCCAAACCATCGAATGACGCGCCCCTGGGAGTTCTTCATGGGCATGGCTTGATGCAAATGCCAGCGATAAGCACCATCGGCCCGTCGCATGCGGCCTTCAGCCTGGTAAAGGCTGCCCTGCCGCTGGGCAGTTCCCCACTGCTGGATCAGGATATCCACATCCTCGGGATGCACCACAGCTTCCCACCCTCGGTGTTGAGCTTGGGTCAAGTCTAACCCCGTATACGCTGACCAGCGTTGATTCACATCCAGCAGAGTGCCATCTGCATCAGCCGTCCAAACGAGTTGGGGAATCAATTCTGCGAGAGAACGATAGCGTTCTTCACTTTGCTGGAGATCCGCTTCTATCTGTTTTCTGCCGGTAATGTCCAAGAACGCTCCGATACTCCCTCGTGGCTGTCCAGATTCATCCATGAGGGGAGCCGCGTACTCTAATAGAGTCAGCACCGTTCCATCCTGGCGAACAATATCAACTTCAAGGTCATGAATGACTACTCCATACTTAGCAGCATATTGCAGGGGCAGGTCTTCGGGAGCCATTTCTCGCCCCTTGTGAAAAACCTTGAAGTTGGTGGGGCGTTCGTCTTCAGAGGCTGTAAGGGATGCATTCACATTAACGGGAATGTCGAGTAAATCAGCAAAAGCAGGATTGACGCGAATATGACAGCACTCTCGGTCTTCGGCAATACCAATCCCGACGGGAATCACATCCAGCAGAGTTTGTAGCTCAATCACTTTATCCTGAAGCTGCTGGTTTAAACTCAAGATTGAATGCTCTGCTCGTTTGCGCTCAGTAATATTAAAAACAACTCCCAAGGAGCGAATTGCTTTACCGCTCGGGTCATAGGAAAAGCTGCCCAGAGCTGCTACCCAGGTAACCTGCCCATTATCTGCTCGAATGACGCGATACTCGCTGCGATAGAGCTGATGATCCAGTCGAGCCTGTTGCCAAGCGTGCAGCACCCGTTCCCGATCCTCCGGGTGAATACAACTCATCCATATCTCTTCACTGGCTTCTCCACTTGCGACGGGCTCAAAGCCAAGTAAGGTAAAATGCTGCTCCGACCAGATGGCTTTGCCCGTTATCAGGTTCACGTCCCAGGTGCCTAACTGGGAGGCTTTCATCGCTAATCTGAGGCGCTCTTCACTCTGGCGCAGGGTATTGACGGCTCGGTTTTGCTCCAGCATAGACCACAGTCGGGCCACGATCTCCTGCACGAGAGCTATTTCATCGGGTCGCCACTGCCGAATGGTTTGGCTGGTAACGGT
>JAYKJC010000127.1:0-13602 GCA_035285885.1 Leptolyngbyaceae cyanobacterium
TAGTACAGGTCGCGCCAATCACCAACCCCTCTTCCCGGCAGTCCAACTCGTTCCAGCCAAACTGCCGCATATCCACCAGCGTGGTGAGCGCAGGCTGGGGTTCTGAGAACAACCAGGTGCCTCCCGCGAGCCATGCCCAACCGCTTTCCCAGGCTGGAAGCTCATCCATGTGGCTGGGCTTTAAGTAGGTGTCAATGTTGTGTAAATCCATCGGTATCCTACTATTGCGGCACGAACGGTACTTCCAATTCGCCAGATGCAATTTTGGCCTTCGTCTCGTCGAGAGCCTTGATCACCTCGTCGCTGACATCATCCTGAAATTCTGACGTCACCTCAATTTTGATGACATCATCAGGAACGCCCAAATTGTAGAACTGGTCAGAAAAAGTCTCATTCGCTGTGTCTTCCAACATCTGGTCAAACAGAGGCTTCATGTTCCACACCAGGTTCGAGGCGACTACCTCTGGCCCCAACGACGACATGTCGCCCACATAACCCGTGGCAAATCCCTCTACTTCCTTGGCTGCCTCAATTTGTCCGAGGGTGGGTCCCTGCCCACACCCAATCCAGAAATCCACTCCGGTTTCTGCCTGAGACAAGGCGGCTTCTTTAGCCTTCGCCACATCATACCAATCGCCCACAGCCGCACTGGTGAGGGTCGCATCGGGACGCACTTCCTTCGCCCCGGCCAGCATCGCCTCTCCCATCGCGTGACAAACGGGAATATCGAACCCGTAAAGGGCTCCCAGCTTGCCTGTTTTGCTTAACTCAGCGGCAATCAATCCCACCAGATACGCCCCTTGATAAAACGGCTGGTCATAGTCCGCCACGTTTTCCGCCGTTTCGCCAATGCCGCCCGCCCAGGCAAAGTTCACATCAGGGAATTCTTGAGCCACCTGAAAGACCGCATCTTGATAGCTAAAGGAGTGAGCCACAATCAGGTCATACCCCTCTTCGGCATACTGACGCAGCACAGCCGCGACATCGGCAGGGTCAACAGCTTCAGAAACAGCCACATCGACGCCCTCCGCTTTCAGCGCTTCACCCGCTTCAAACGCCGCTTGATCCCACGATTGATCCGTTGAAGAACCACTGAGCACCAGTGCCAGCCTGGGTGCTTCTGAATCAGGGGTTTCAGTGGCAGCGTCCGTGGATTCGTCGGTGGCGTCTGCCGAATCTGTTGCCGCAGGCTCAGTGCTGCACGCTCCCAACATGAGCAGGGGAACAGCTACGGTGACACCAAGCAGGGCTGAACGCAAGCGGTGATTGAAAGAGAGGTTTGTCATAGCAGGAAAAGGGATCGTGAAATAAGTGAACAAACTTGAAATGGAACAAACTTGAAATAGGCGATTTGGAGCAACAGTATATTTGAACTAAATATTTGAGCTAACTATTGGAGCTAAATCGCATTGAATTAATCAAATCACATGGAATCGAAAGAAGGTGATCAGTATGTCGCCTGGAGGCGGCTCAGCAGGTAGGCTCCCGCTTTAATCGGCCCATAGCGAGGGGGATTGTCGTCACTCTGACAACTGGGGAAACAGACAATGTCGGCATCGGCGTCAGGCTGACAGAAGAATGCAATGGAGTAGCGATCGCACCCTGCCTTCTCGGGCTTTGGCAAGCCCACCCGATGCTTGGTCGAGCGAAACACATCATTGCTCCAGCGTTGGGTCAAGTCTCCCGTGTTGATGAGAATCGTACCGGGAATACAGGGAGCTGACATCCATTCGCCGCTTTTGGTTTGAACCTCTAAGCCTCCCACATCATCTTGAAACAGGAGCGTGAGCGTGCCATAGTCCGAATGGGCACCCGCCCGAATCTGTCCAGGTTTGGGCAGCTCTTTCATGGGCGGATAGTGCAGCAAGCGCAGGGTGTAGCCCTTGGACTGATGCTTATCGACAATGTAGGGTTCGGGCATGTGAAGGGCGATCGCAAACGCCCGAAACACCCGCTGAGCTGCTTCCGCACAAGTTTCAAAGAATCCTGAAATGGTGGCCTTAAAGTCGCCCTGCCCGTCGGGCCACTGGTTCACCACCAACGCCTGCTCATCATCACTCAAGTCATCGGGCGACACCTCACGGCCAACATTAAACGCCTCCTTTAAATCCCCCGGTTTCGTCTCATCCAACCGTTCTCGCTCCATGCCCACATAGCCCCGATTGCTCGTCTCATTCGACCAGGCAATCTTCTTCTTTTCGTCCAGGGGCAACGCAAAAAAGTGCTGCGATTGCTCAAAGGCTTTTCTAATCGCTTCTTCAGGAATGCCATGATTCTTGAGATACATAAACCCGACCTCATGACAAGCGCGATAAATGGCCTCAGCCACTTTCTGCTTGTCCTCAGGGTCATCGTCCAGGAAGGGCGAAAAATCGATAATAGGAATATCAACAGCGGTTTCAACAGCCATGACGAACCTTACATAGAAGATGTCGAGCGACAGAGAGAGCGGATAGATCACCCCCTCAACGCTACTGATTAACGCTTAAACAGTGCCGATAATTTGTATCAGAGTTAACGATTGGTTAAGTGCGACAAGGCCACAGCCAACTCACCGTTGAGGCTTGTGTGGGACTCGTGTACTATCAGTACATGGGTTTTAAAACAGTTCAAAAATGCTTCAGCTTACTCCGAAACAGCAAAAATTGTTTGAATGGATTGAGGGATATATCGCTGAAAAGCATATCGCTCCGACGATTCGTGAGCAAGCTGCGGGAATGGGATACCGATCGCCATCGCCTGTACAATCCTTGCTAAACCAGCTCAAAGAAAAGGGCTGGCTCACCTGGATTCCTCGAAAGTCTCGAAGCATCCGAATTTTGAAACAAAAAGGCGTTCCGATTGTTGGTGCGATCGGTGCGTCACCGCTGCTGGAAACGTTTACAGACGACAACTTCGAAACCATTCCCTTTGAATTGTTTAGTCTATTTGGGAAGTCTAGCCGTGAGGTGTCTCGCTATATTGCCGTGAGAGTTCGGGGAGATAGCATGATTGGAGATGCGATCGCCTCCGGTGACGTGGTGATTCTTCATCCCCCCAACGGCCCAGTCAAGCCCGGCACCATCATCGCCGCCAGGGTCGGTAGCCAGATGACCCTCAAACACTATCATCCAATTGATGAGAAAAAGGTACAGCTCCGAGCCTCCAACGACACCTATCCCCCCATTGACGTTGAAGCCGAGAGCCTGGACATCCAGGGGGTATACGTTTCTCTTCTAAGGGGTTTTCTATAACGTAGGGTAACTCTGAGGGCATTTTCCTGTACGACATGGAAACTTGGCTTGCCCCCTCATATCGCCTGACGAACAAAAGAGCCAGAACGCAGTTGACAATTGGAATCCAGTTGCAATTAGAATCCAGTTGAAAATTATCATAGGGTGTACAATTCAGTCTGAACTGGAGTGTGAAATATGGTTTCATCAGAATTGATCTCGCCCCCTAAAAGAGTTAAGCCGTTCGGATAAGTTCTATGTTATGCATCTTGTTCTTTGAGCTAGCCCAGCAGGAAAACGATTGAATAGAGACTGAACAGACATACCCCTTGTGGTCGTCCTACGGCGTGGATGAGGTGGCAGATACAATACCGAAAGGTTGACCCGTTGCGAAGACACACGATCATGCGTAATACGAAAGGTATCCATTTATTTCTGGTAACCCAGAACTAGGGCGTGTTTTAAAACTAGCTGAAAGGGTTGTTTTTTCGTGCGCAAAGCGCACGAAAAAACAACTTTTAAAACAGACTCTAGGTAAAAAATTTTCGTCCATATCTTCCAGTTACTTTGGCTTACCCAGAAAACTCCGTCACAACGTATGAACCCTTGGATATTGGGGCGATCGCCAATGCCCTATCTTATTTGACAGGAGTTGAACCAGGTTATGAATGGGACAAGTAGCATTGACTCTGGCTAAACACCCATTTTTGAGACTTACATCGACGATATTCTGATAGCTCCCCTGATAGGAGACGATATTCAGATCCTATTCTGGGCTAAAATTTACTCCTCTTCGAAAGTGTTACGGAGTCTGGAGCCATGACTACATACTAATAACCCGCTACATAACCGATTTCCAGCATAAGCAGCATGCATCAGTGTCATCCATCTATTGCTGTATTGTATTGCTCACTGGGTGAAATTATATTATTTAATAAATTTCTGCTGAATCTCCCGTTCACAAGGCACCGTCATGGATAACTCTCTCAAGACTGCAAAATCCGCCAAGGATCTGAACATTCCTCTGGAGCGGGATGTGTTTTTACGTAACTTAATTCGAGAGTTATCCGGTGTACTACAGGACGTAGTGGGTTTAGAGGAAACCTCAGGGTTTATTAGTGTCGTAGGTCAAAATATTGGGAGACAACTAGACCACGACTATAAAGCCGCTCTAGAGGTATCACAGCTAACGCAAGAGCAAGTAGTCGATGTTTTAATAAATTTGAAGCAGCGAATCCGGGGAGACTTTTTTATTATCGAACAAACAAATGAAAAGATTATCTTAGGGAACAGGGCTTGCCCGTTTGGTGAAAAAGTCATTGATCGCCCCGCTATGTGTATGATGACTTCAAATGTTTTTGGTTCCATTGCAGCAGACAATCTAGGTTACGCCAAGGTAGAACTGCAAGAGACAATCGCGATGGGTGCCCCTGGATGCCGGGTAGTCGTTTATTTGAAACCTACGCCGGAGGCAGAAACCAGTCAAGGAAGAGAATACTTCAAAGCATTCAAAGGAGAAGACAGCGGGTGACTCCCGATCAGTTTCTTGAATTCGCCAGGCTTTTGCCAGAACCCATGCTCTTGATTACGGGAAATGGTCAGATCTTGGCTGCAAACCCGTCACTCTTCCAAATGCTGGGGCTACAGCATCAGATGCTGCAAGGAAAAATGCTTTTTGAGCTGGTGACCAACCCTCCTGAACAGGTCAAACAGTATCTCCGCAATTGCTCCAGCACTCGAGAAATGGTGCTGGGAACATTGACGTTAAGTATCCATCCTGGAGAAACCTGCTTATATCGCTGTGAAGGGGCAGCTATCCGACCGTGGTCATCCGAATCACCAGCCTTGATCGTGTTGCGATTAAACACCAGGGAATCCGCCAGTAGCCGATTCACAGTCCTCAACGAGAAAATTAATGAGCTGTCAAAAGAGATCCGGCGGCGTCAGCAACTGGAAGAAGAGCGGGCTCAACTCCTGCTGCAAGAACAGAAAGCCCGAGCAGAGGCGGAGAAAGCCCGAGCGGAAGCGGAGAATCTTAATCGATTAAAGGATGAATTTCTCTTGACCGTTTCCCATGAATTGCGAACCCCCCTTAATGCCATCCAAGGCTGGTCTCACATCCTACGGAGGAAGAAGGTAGGTGACACTGAGATGCATCGTGCTCTGGAAACAATCGAGCGTAATGCCAAATCTCAAGCGCAGTTGATTGATGACCTCCTGGATATTTCGAGTATCATCACAGGCAAGTTTCGCCTCAATGCCCAAGAGGTTGAGCTTTTGTCGGTGATTGAGGCAGCGATGGATTCTGTGCGACCTGCGGCGGCTGCAAAAAATATCCGACTGCAATTAGTACTTGATCCAACAGCAGGTCTGGTTTTAGGAGACCCCGAGCGGTTACAGCAGATTATCTGGAACTTGCTCAGCAATGCTATCAAGTTCACACCGAAACAGGGACAGATCGAGGTTTCTCTACAGAGAATTAACTCTCATATAGAAATTGCCGTAGAGGATACAGGTCGAGGCATCAGTGCCGAATTCCTTCCTTACGTTTTCGACCGCTTTCGTCAGGCGGATAGTTCCATCACCCGCTCAATTGGTGGACTGGGTCTGGGTTTGGCGATTGTGCGCCAATTGGTAGAGCTACATGGTGGAACGGTGCATGCTGAAAGCCCAGGAGAAGGGCAAGGAGCAACATTTACAGTAAAACTACCGATGATGGCCTTTCAATCGAAAGGGGTTGAACTAGAACGAGTGCATTCAGCCGTGGGAGGGAATGTTCTACTTGACGACTCTCCTCGGTTAGATGGATTGAAGATACTGGTCGTCGATGACGATGGGGATAGTCGAGATTTACTCACTTTCACGCTAGAAGCCTGCGGGGCACACGTCAGGACTGCCGCTTCCGCAAAGGAAGCAATCTCAATACTGAGAGAAGCTTCGACACCGTTGGATGTACTCATTAGTGATATTGGAATGCCAGATGAAGACGGTTATACTCTATTGCGTCGAGTCAGATCACTGAAACCAGACGAAAAAGCAGAAATTCCTGTGATAGCCCTCACAGCCTATGTGAATCGTAGAGCTGCTCTGTTAGCAGGTTTCCAGGCTCATGTTGCTAAGCCAGTTGAACCTAGTGAATTAATTGCAGTGATTGCAACTATGGTTGGATGAATTAAAGGTATCTAAGTTTTTGATTTGTGATTTTTGAATTTGACTGAAGGAATGTCTATGGTTACGGCATTTCCAGAGTTTTGTTTCCAGCTAAACTCTGGAAAACCAAGCAAAGAGAGGGGAACGGTAGAGCTCCAGATGCTCTCTCCTACGTTAGTTTAAGGGCTCTGCTGCCGATTAATTTATCATTAAGCTTACCCTCCACTGGTCAGTCGAGGCGCATATCCAAGAATATTGGTTAAGTGAATATTGGTTAAGTGCGATCGCCTGTCTATAGACTGGGCTGACTCATGAAACCCAACAATTCTTTAGCATTTTTTGTCATATAGCTTTAACGATCGCCCACCCATACTGACCTAAACCAGACAGGCTAACCCTTTGGCTTCGCATCGACGTAATCTGCGAATGGGGCGATCGCCGTTATATGCTCGTAAATGCACACCAGTTAACAGCTCGAATGTTAGTTAGCTCTCCGAAACGCTCTCTTTTTAAGCAAATCGGTCAAGCTCTTGAAAAGGGATAAACGTCTTTGGGACGGTAACAGTTTGGAAGGGTACAAAAAGAATAAAAAACGATTGGGAAAGCAGATGACTGAGCGGGGAGATGTGCCACAGCAATTGAGTTCTGAGGAACTGGTAGAATGGCAGCGATGTCTGGCAGAAGCCAATCGCAATAATGTGTTTTGCCATTGTCGCCAGTGTGATGACGAATGGGTGGCCTCCGGCAAGGAAGCCTGTCATCGGTGTGGCAGTGTCAATGTAGAGGCGATCGCCTGCTGGCAGTTTCCCGATGGTTAATCCTGAGCTTAGGGCGGTTGGCAACCGGATACACACACATGACTGATGACTGAAAGGACTTGCGAAAACGATTGCATTTCGTTGCGTTCTCCGTGCTTCAGTATCTGAATTAGCTTTATTCAGGTAGAAAACAGGCTACCGTTCAGGGCAGTCGTTGAGTTCACAAGAATCTATGCAATCGTCCGACACGCCCGAACTCCCAACCCTGGAGGAAGAGACTCCTCTTCTGAAGCTATCGAAATCACCGCTGTTTCTGGTCGCCCCTTTCTTCTTTTTAGGAACGGCGATGGTGGCGATGAAATTCATCATTCCCCACACGTCTCCTCTTTTTCTGGCGTCGTTCCGCCTGTTGCCTGCTGGGGTTTTGATTCTTATCCTGGCGGCTGTGCTCAAGTTGCCTCAGCCCAAAACACTGACAGCGTGGTTGTGGATTGCGTTGTTTGCTCTGGTGGATGGCGCGATGTTTCAAGGTCTGCTTACGGCAGGGTTGGTGAATACGGGAGCGGGTATTGGGGCAGTGCTGATTGATGCTCAGCCTTTAGTGGTAGCGATTCTCGCGCGATTTCTGTTTGGCAACAAAATTGGCCTGTGGGGATGGCTGGGACTGGCGATCGGCATTGCGGGAATTTGTTTGTGTGGACTGCCCGAAGAACGGATTTATGCGGTGTTGAACGAGGGCATTCCTGTCGGAAATCTCTCAAGCAGTCTGGAGGGCTTGAGCTGGTCAACGTTAGCCAATAGCGGAGAACTGCTGATGTTGCTTTCTGCGCTGTCGATGTCGGTGGGCACGATTATTGTCGGCTATGTGAAACGCCATGCTGATCCAATCGTAGCGACGGGGTGGCACATGCTGTTGGGCGGCGCTCCGCTGCTGGCGATGTCATTCCTGTGGGAAACCAACCAAACCAGCAATTTGCTGCCCGGAGATTGGGCGGGATTATTCTACGCCACGGTGTTTGGTACGGCGCTAACCTATGGCATGTTTTTCTTCTTGGCGGCCAACGGCAATATGACGAGCGTCAGTGCGTTGATTTTTCTTACCCCTGTCTTTGCACTCCTATTTAGCAGTTTATTTTTGGGAGAAACGTTGACCCAGCTTCAGTGGAGTGGGGTGCTGTTGACGTTAATAAGTGTTTACTTAGTCAACCAACGACAACAAATTAGTCGTGCCGTCATGACCTTAATGCAACGGTTGGGCATTAGAGTGAGGGATGGTCAATTGCCGCTGGCTGGAGCGAGTCCGGCAGACACTGTTCTGACAGACGAGTAAAGAGCTGAAGAATGAGAACTTCTGGCGCAGGTGACGACGAATCGTCATCACTGATGCGTTGGCTTGATTACCCTGCTTGTCGGCACGGACTGCATCATCTTATTCACGTTTGTAAGGAGACTCTTACGTATGGTTCGTCGTTTTTTCGCTCGTGTTGTCGCTATGTTGGCGATTGTCGTCCTGACTTTTGCAGGGGGTGACTTGGCCTTAGCCGATCAGCAAGAGAGCTATACGCAGTCTGAGCAGGCGTATCAGAGCAATTCTCAAGGCGAGTACAGTCAGGGCGAGTACAGTCAGGGCGAGTATAGCCAAGACGAGTATAGCCAAGACGAGTACAGTCAGGAAGATTACAGCCAAACTCAAGGCGAGTACAGCCAAAGCCAGGACGACTACAGCTACTCAAATAACCAGTCTAATCAGTAGGACGAGCAGGCTTCTGGACAGACGATGCAAAACGAAAAAGCCAGGGTCTGCTTTAAAGTTTGTTTTTTCGTGCGCTAAGCGCACGAAAAAACAAACATTTCAGCTAGCTTTAAACCATGCGCTAGGGAGTAAAAGAAGTTTCAGGTATGAAGGCGATTCGTAGTGCATTCCTTGATTTCATTGATGATCCTTTTTTCGTTGCGGAGACTGACTGCGTTCGATATCTGCCGGATGGATTGTTGGTGATTGATGAAGCGGGTCATATTCAAGACTTCGGGGACTATGCCAACCTCGCGTCGCAGAATCCGGATGTGCCCACTGAGGTGTGTGGCGATCGCCTTCTCATGCCTGGGTTTATTGATACTCATATCCACTTTCCCCAAACCACGATGATGGCTGCTTACGGCGAGCAGCTTCTGGAATGGCTGAACCAGTACACCTTTCCAACGGAGAGCAAGTTTAAGGATAAAGACTACGCTCGCGAGGTGGCCGATGCGTTTTTAGATGAATTGCTCCGCAATGGCACCACAACGGCTCTTGTGTTTGCAGCGGTTTATCCTCAATCGGCTGAGGCTTTTTTTGAAGCGGCTGAGGCGCGGAACCTCCGGATGATTGCCGGAAAGGTGATGATGGATCGAAATGCGCCGGATGACCTGTGTGACACGGCGGATTCCTCCTATCAAGACACCAAAGCCCTGATTGAAAAATGGCATAAAAAAGGTCGCCTCCTGTATGCGGTGACTCCTCGGTTTGCGGTCACGTCTACGCCGGAACAGCTCAAACTGGCGGGGAAACTGCTCCAGGAGTATCCCGATGTGTATCTGCACACGCACCTTTCAGAAAATGTGAATGAGGTGGCGCTGGTTAAAGAACTGTTTCCAGACGCCGCTGGCTATTTGGATGCCTATGACCAGGCAGGGTTAGTGAAGGAGACCTCGGTGTTTGCCCACGGGGTGCAGCTAACGGATGCAGAATTTGCGCGACTGTCAGAAACGGAGGCGGCGATCGCCTTTTGTCCCACGTCGAATCTATTTCTGGGCAGTGGCCTCTTTAAGATTGAGCAAGCCAAGTCGGGCGATCGCCCGGTCAAAGTCGGGTTGGGCACGGATGTAGGCGCGGGCACCAGCTTTTCTATTCTGCAAACCACCAACGAAGCTTATAAGGTGGCTCAGCTCCGCAATCAGAAACTTTCTCCCTTCAAAGCGCTCTTTTTGGCGACGTTGGGAGGAGCCAGGGCATTGAACTTGGATCATCTCCTGGGCAGTTTTGACCCCGGAAAAGAAGCCGATTTTGTGGTGTTGAACCCTCAAGCAACGCCTCTCTTAGCGCTGCGCAATCCAGAACCCACGGCAAAAACCCTGGACGCTTTAGCCGATCTGGCCTTCTCGCTGGTGATCATGGGTGATGATCGGGCTGTCGATGCAACCTACGTCATGGGAGAAAAGGCGTGGGGATAAGAAGTTCAGCCAGCGCGGGTTAGTGCCATCGGTGCTGTCGCGCTTCATCGACAATGCCTTGAGCCTCTTTGAGTGAAATGTTGTAGCGAGTGCTCAAAAGCTGGGGAAGGCGATCGCAATCGCGATTGGGATTCACCTCTGGATGGCTGGAGTAAGACGGCAGGGCAACATTACATAAAAAAGGCGATGGCTTGGCCTTGAGTTGCAGCGGTTCAAGATTGAGAACGTCTCGGAGATTGATAAAGAATAGCAAGGTTCCGCTGAGGTTGGCATTGCTGAAGTTGGCGTCGCTGAGCAAGGCACAGTTGAGGTTGGCATTGCTGAGGTTGGCATTGCTGAAGTTCGCCTCACGGAGGTTGGTATACCGGAGGTCGGCACCGCTAAAGTTGGTATATCTCAGCTCCGCACCGTGGAGGTTCGCCCCGTGGAGGTTCGCCCTGACAAGGTTCGCCCCGCTGAGGTTGGCATCACTCAAATTGGCACCGCTGAGGTCAGCACCGCTGAGGTCAGCCCCAATGAGGTCAGCTTTACTGAGGTCGGCGTCGCGGAGATTGGCGTCGCAGAGACTGGCACCGCTGAGTTCAGCCCCGTTCAGTGCAGCCCTGCTGAGGTCAGCATCGCTGAGGTCGGCATCGCTCAGGTTAGCGGTCTCTGAACATCTGTTGCCAAAGCGGACATTGAGCAACAGGAGAACGCCCCCCGCAACCGTGGCGATCGCCCCAATATCGCTGATGGAGGGTTCCCGATGGTGATGACCCAGAGGTGTTTCTTCATGAGTGGAGGGGCGACTGGCAACTGCCTGGAGTCTACGATCGGGGAGTAACCACAAACACCCCACCGTTCCAAGAAAGGCTGAAGTGGCGATCGCCCCAATGACCCACCGCTTTTTATTCGTTATCTTTGGCTGCCACTGCTTGAATCGCTTCCGCATGCTTGAGCCTCCCTCAATGTTGAGTTCATTATCTCTCCCCTAATTCGTAAACCCCTCTAATCTTTATGCACGCTTAAGCACCTTCATGCACGCTTAAGTCCCTCGGGCGTCGTAACTGTCCCAGAAGTCTTGCTGGCTGAGCGAAGTCGAAGCCAAAACCTATGCAAAAAGTCCCCTTCGACTCCGCTCAGGGGAAGGTTACCGGGCGTCAAACCCTTTGCTTTCATGAAATGAGCCTTCACTCACCCCATACTCAGGCGAACGCCCTAAGATGGAATGACTCAAGGCTTTAGAGCCTTATATAGCCCTACGGGTTAAGGTTTGAGCACGTTTCCCCCGCGCAGCGGAGCGTGTGTTTAGCGTTCGGCAAGCAAAAAAGATGCGGGGTGCAGCGCACCCCACCGTCCGTAACCCACACGCATGGCGCTATAGTTTCAGGCTAGGATTGCTCTGTTGTTTTTCTTCAATATCTGTTTATGTATCAGTCAGAACTCGCTTCGCCTCTCTCAGAAACCTTTACCCAGTGGTTAGAAGAACAAATTCGGATGTTGAGTGTTGAAACGCTTGCCTCGGATACCATCACCTGCACGGCCTGTGGTGAAATTGCGGGCAGCTACATCATTGACTACCACGGCACCACGTATCGATTTCCTGGGCCACAGACCTATGCCTTCTTGCAATTTGTCGCGTCGCAGTCTTAGAAGCGCTGACCAAAGCCAAAGTGGAATCGGTTGTCGCCCTGGTTGTTGAAACCAAAATCTGCACGCAGCAACCCGATGGGTGAGCCAAACCGTACTCCGACGCCGTAGCCAATGCCCGTACCAGGTTTGTCGCGATCGCCCGCTGGGTCACCCTCGACGCTGTCGCCCGTTCCCAAATCTGAGGCAAAATCCGCAAACAGAACACCCCCCAGGGTGGACACAATTGGGAAACGATATTCTGCTGCGGCCAGAATGAAGCTGCGCCCACTGCCCACATCGCCACCGCCGTAGCCTCGCACAGAATTCGCCCCTCCCAGGTCAAAGGCTTCGTAAGGAGGCAGTTCTCCCAAAACGGTTCCCCCTCTGAGGTTGAAAGCAAAGACCTCTGGATTTCTCAAGCTGCCAGAACCAAAGACATCTGTGGGGATGTAGCGCGCATAGTTGGCCGTGAGGCGATTCATCAGAATGTTGCCGCTGCCGACCGGAATCGACTGCTCGGTGCCAAAGCTCAGCACCGACCCCCCGGCAGGATTGTTGGGATTAAGCCGTCGATCCTGGGTCACTCGAAAGCCGAGGGTGAGCAGATCGTCAATCCCCGATCCGCTGGCCGTTAGAGAATTGCCCAGGGAATCTTCTGTGGCGATGTCGCCATCGTCATCGCGAATGCTGACGCGGGCGTAGTCAATGCCCAGTTCGGCGTCCCATTCTCCAATAGGGCGCATGAGGGAGGCTCCGCCGCCAAACCGTCGTTCTCGGATGTCGTCACCATTCGCCAGGGGCACCTCATCGCTAAAGGTCACCGATTGATTACTGCTGCGAAAGCCGCTGACGCTATATCCCAACCGATTGGGGCGACTCTCCCGATAGGGACTGGTGTAGCCCGTGTTGAACTCAAGGCCACGTCCCCCCGCTTGGATGCCCAGGTTGAGGTCTTCGCCCAACCCTCTGAAGTTGCGATCGCTATAGTTGACGGCTCCAAACAGCCCCAGTTCAGTACTAATGCCCCCTCCCACACGGACAGACCGGGCAAACCCTTCTTCGAGACGGTAGAGGACATCGACAGTTGTTGGATTGTCCTCATCATCGGGCATCAGCTCAATGCTGGCATCTTGAAAGACCCCCAGGCTCAAAAGCTGTTCTAGATCGCTGACCAACGCATTCTGATTGAAGACATCGCCCGGCTGTTGATCGAGTTCTCGCAGAATGAAATCTTCTCGGGTGCGGCCTTCGATGGGCTGACCTTCTTCATCCAAACGGCTCCCTTCTTCTACAAACTCGAAATCAACCGCACCAATGGTGGGTTCAACCACTTCTACCGTGATGCGACCTGAGGGGTCGGTCAGCCACGCCACGACGGTTGACAAAGTATAGCCGTTCTCCACGTACCAGGCATCGATCGCATCAGCGGCCTGATTGAGCTGACTCGGACGAATGGGGTCATTCACCAATCCCTCAAAGGCGTCACTAAACACCTCCGGGGGGATCACCTGCGACCCAACCAGATGAAACGATCGCACAATGATCGGGGTAGCGCGATAAACGACGGTTACTCCATCTGCATTCGGATCTGCACTGGGAAGCGTCGAGACGTTAACCGAGTCAAAGAGTCCGGTTCCGGCGATCGCCCGCTGATCAAGCTG
>JAYKJC010000128.1:0-3000 GCA_035285885.1 Leptolyngbyaceae cyanobacterium
GAAGGTTGAAGATGAGTGGGTTGAATTGCCCTCTGGGCTCGTTGAAGCAGCCTCTGGCCAAGTGTCAGAGAATCTTCTGTAAATGCGCCATTTGAACCTAACCCTGTACGCCTGTAGGGGCATGGTAATGCCCAACGAAAATCATTCCTCAAATCAGCCAGCAATTCTCATTTTGAAAGGCTTCGCGCCCTATCGGCGCTCACTTGTATTGATACAGGGGGCAAAACGGTCGCTTGCGGCGACCATTTTGCCCCCTGAATTTTCATAATGAGAATTGCTGCAAATCAGCAATATCAACAGGGGTATGGGTTCAGGCTCAAATAACTCTCGAATTAGAAGTTGGGCGCATGGACTTAGCCATACGCCCAACTCCCCGTGCAGGATACTTGCGGACGCTATTTGCTAATTTGCCAGAGCAAGAACTGCTGAGTGGGTTCAATGGCCACATTCTCAACGCCATCCTGGGCAAACACATAGTCTTTGTTTTGCCAGAGGGGAATGTAGGGCACATCTTCTCCCAGAATGTCTTGCAGCTCAATGAATTGCTCTTTTCGCGCACTGGCATCGGTTTCGGCCCGCTGCTGGGCGATTAGCTCATTGGCTTTTTCGTTGTAGTAAAAAGCACGGTTCGCTCCTTCGATGCATCCGTCCTCAGGGGAACCATTCTTACATTCCATAAAGGGCTGAATGAACGTGTCGGCATCATAGAAGTCGGGATACCAGTTCAGTAAAAAAGTGGGATAGATACCTTTGTCCAGGTTGGGCCATGCACTCGCGGACTCAACGTCTTTCACCTCAACATCCACAATGCCTGGAAGTCCCTGCTCAATAGAGGCTTCAAGGGTAGTCGCCACCAGGTTCCGCTGAGTGGAGGAAGACGGATACCACAGTTCAAGAGTCAGGGGGTTCGACTCGTCGTATCCCGCTTCGGCTAAGAACTCCTGAGCCTTCTCGTAGTCGCCATCGCCATACAGCTCTTTGAATACGGGTTCGTAACTATCAAAGCTGGTGGGAATCAGGCTGTAAAGTGGCTCTGCTTGTCCCTGAAACACTCGCTCATTCAGCAGGGGACGGTCGATCATCGCGGCGATCGCCTTCCTCACATTCACATCATCCAGGGGGGCGATCGCCTGGTTGAGCAACATATAGTTAATCACCGTGGTTCCCGCTTCAATCACCTGCCAGCCGCCCTCATCGGCTTCTTCTTCCAGGCTGACGATCTGATCGGGGTCGAGGGTTTGGTAGGCAATATCAAAGTCACCCGTGCGAAAGGCATTGTAGAGGTTCGCCGGACTTGCCAATAGCTGAATGTCAAACCCGTCATTGGCCGGAGGCTCGCCCCAGTAATCTTCAAATACGTCGAGGCGGACAGTTTCAGGGGTCAACTCAACCAGCTTATAGGGGCCTGTGCCGATGAAGGTGTCGGGCTGAAAGGAGCCTTCAGCGATTTCATATTGATCGGGGGGAATGGGGGTGACGCCCCAAAAAGTCAGCAGAGCAGTGAAGGCGGCAAAGGGAGAATTGAGCGTGATGGTTAGCTCATAGTCGCCCGTCGCTTCGACAGACTCGATCTTCTCAGCCAGCAAAAAGGAGGGGCGGCCTCCGTTCTCCATAAAGCGTTGAATCGAGTAGGCCATCACTTCGGCATTAAACTCGCTGCCATCATGAAAGGTCACGCCTTCTCGAAGGGGAATGGTGTAGGTGAGGCCGTCCTCGCTGATGGTAGGCAGTTCGGTCGCCAGTTGGGGTTCCAGGTCTGTCGTTCCCGGTGTGTAGGTATAGAGGCGATCGCCCATGTTATAGAGCAAGATACCAGGGAAAATTTCGTAGGAATCTGCCGGATCGAGCGTGCGAACTTTTTGGGTGGTGCCCATAGCGATGCGTCCGCCTTCAGCATTTGCTGCTTCTTCGGCGGTGGGTTCTGCGCTACCCTCGTCAGACGCCTGGGGAGTGGCACAGCTAATCACCAGCACACAGCACAGACTAAACAAACCCACAGATTTGAGGAGCGATCGCCATCGTTTTTGTGACAAACCAAACCAAGCCATAGCGTAATACCTACTTAATCAACAGAACCTAATGAACAGAACCTAATGAACAGAACTTAACTAGCAGCGCCTAACTATTAGAACTTAATGAACAGAATAATCGGGGACAATCCACGGGCTGTTACGATTTGTGCAGCGCTAAGGATTGAGAAGGGATATTCCGCAGGATTGTAGCGCATTGCTTGTCAGGATGGTGATCATCAAGGCCAATTTACTCGGGCGCGTTCTCTACACCGAGGATTCATATTGTCGAGAGAAGTGTGAAGATCCGTGCGAATAACCTCATCTTGATAGAAAATGGAGAACTGATATTTATATACACGTGTGAGGCGATCGCCCAATCGGAGCAACTTCAAAGAAAAAAACTCAACAATCTTTATTTTTAAAAGTTTTTTGGATTTTTAGTTTAAAAAACTAGACTTCTTCAGAAAAATGCCTAGAATAACAACATGGAATTAAACTCGATAGACTTCAAAGCGCTGCAACACCTGATGGCTCAAGGCCGCATCACGTGGTCTGACTTGGCAGGTCTGCTGGAGCTGTCTGCCCCAGCGACCGCTGATCGGGTGCGGCGACTAGAAGAGCGTCAAGTGATCAAGGGCTATGCCGCACTCGTTGATCCGCCATCGGTGGGCTGTACATTAACGGCATTCGTCTTTGTTACGGTTGATCGCCCCAAACATCGCTCAAATTTTCTTAAGAAAGTGAGCGCATTGCCTGAGATTCAGGAGTGCCACCATATCGCAGGTGATGACGACTACGTTTTGAAAATTCGCTGTGCCGATGCGAGCGAACTGGAAAAATTAATTGGTGAAGAGCTAAAGGGCATGGCTGGAGTCTTGCGGACTCGGACAACCATTGTTCTCTCAACGGTCAAAGAGACGCCCGAACTTCCGCTAAAAGAGCCTGCCAGCTCGCAAGAATCATAAATTTAGCTCCAGTAGGACTTACG